>CALGTP010000026.1 GCA_937902105.1 uncultured Actinomycetes bacterium | reverse complement strand
TGATGGCGGTATGGGAGGTGGCAATGAGTTCACAGATAAACCTTAGCCACCGATAACGAATGCCACGGTGACTAGCACTCCAAGGATCAATTGCGAACGCCCAGTATCGCCCAAAACTTCAATCAGATCAGCCCCCGTTGCTCCTCCTCGAACTTTGGAAATCGGCAACATGACAAAAATCCCCGTTGCCAGCACCAGTAATAACCAGGGATTCCAAAACGCACCACAGGTCCCGGAAAGAACTCCGAGCACCATCAAAGCAACGTACAGATAGCGCGTTCGTTGATCTCCAAGCCGCACCGCCAAGGTTCGTTTGCCGACGACACGATCAGTGGGAATATCTCGCAAGTTATTGATTACCAATAGCGCGCAGGCCAAACAGCCGACAGACGTGCCCATTAACCAAGACAGCGCGGGCATGCGCTCAAGAACTACAAATGTCGTACCAACGGTCGCCACTAATCCAAAAAATATAAAGACGAATACTTCCCCGAGTCCGAAATACCCATAGGGATTTTTTCCGCCGGTATAAAACCAGCCCGCCAAAATCGCGGCCACACCGACCAACAAAATCACCCATGTCGTGACAATGACCAGTACCAAACCGAATACCGCCGCCACCCCAAAGGCGCACATGGCAGCCAACTTGACTTGTCGTGCTGGTACTGCGCCAGAGCCGACAAGCCGCATCGGACCAACCCGTACTTCATCAGTGCCGCGTACTCCATCGCTGTAGTCATTTGCATAGTTCACGGCGATCTGCAACGCCAGACTCACCAGTAGTGCCAAGATCGCCCGCCACCACACGGCACCGGCTTCGCCGACACAAATCACTGTCCCCACTGCCACGGGCACGACTGCTGCTGGCAAGGTTCTTGGGCGAGCACCGAGTATCCACTTATTCACCCCTTGAACGCTAGTGCGCCTGATGACTCAATCTCGTAACCTCAAAATGTGAACTCATTGATCGCCCTAGACCTCGCTGGCGGACAGCGTTTCGTCGACGAGCTTTCACGGGCCTGGGATAATGGTGATGCCATCTTGCCCATTGATCAGCGTCTTGCGATCCAAGCCAAACGCGCGCTCATGACGCAGATGCGCGCCTCACAAGTTATTGATGAAACAGGATCAACCTCTCTCGAAGGTGGACAAGAAACTGAATCCGATGACGCTCTCGTCGTTGCCACAAGCGGAACAACAGGCCAAGCAAAAGGTGTCGTGCTGACCCATGCTGCAGTGCTCGCCTCAGCACTCGCTAGTTCTCGTGCTCTTGAGGTGGATGTCAACGATCACTGGTTGGCATGTCTGCCGCTCTGCCATGTTGGAGGCCTGAGTGTTGTCACGAGAGCACTACTAACTGGTACCGCGTTAACTGTGATCCCTGCCTTCGATGCGCAGGAAGTGACTCGCGCTGCTCACGATTGCAACTTGGTGTCCTTGGTTCCGACCACTTTGCAACGCATTGATCCGCGTTTATTTCGCTCAATTCTCCTCGGAGGAAGTCGCCCCCCAAACCCCCGTCCTGCGAACACAATTGCCACCTATGGGCTCACTGAGACTGGCTCAGGCGTGGTCTACGACGGTGTTCCACTTGTCGGTGTAGAAATCTCTTTCACCACCGATGATGAAATCTTGTTGAGATCTCCGATGAACATGCGCTCATATCGCAATGGCGAGACGTGTATTGACAGCGCCGGATGGTTGCACACTGGCGATATCGGACGGTTGCTCCCCAATGGCAACCTCAGCGTTGAGGGACGACGCGATGAGATGATCACCAGCGGCGGCGAAAAGGTTTGGCCAGAGGCCGTTGAAGACTCCTTACGCACTTTGTTGATTGAGCAAGACTTTGCGATTGTCGGATTAGACGACCAAGAGTGGGGGCAGAAAGTCGTTTTAGTCAGCACCGCTATTGATCTTGACATTGCCGAAGTTCGAGCGCATGTCAATCAAACTCTTCCGATGTACTGCGCCCCTAAAGATATTTACCATCTGCCCTCCATTCCAAGAACGGCCGTTGGCAAAGTTCAACGCCACATCATCGCTGAGGCATTGCTGAACTAACAGCCGACCCATCTGCGAGAACTACATTTTGCATATGGGAAAACTTGATGGAAAAGTCGCATTAATCACGGGAGCCGCCTCTGGTATCGGGCGGGCGATAACCGAGCGTTACATCGCCGATGGCGCGCACGTCATTGCAGGAGATATTGATGCCGCTGGTCTCGCAGCACTCGATGCTCAATTTGGATCCTCAGTAGCAACTCTTCTGTGCGATGTGACAAATGAAGCCGAGGTCGCCGCACTCTGCGATTACGCCATTGAGCGATTCGGGCACCTCGATATCGTCGTCGCCAACGCAGGTGCTGGAACCTATGGACTGATCACAGATCTCCCCCTTGATGAATGGCGCCGAATCATTGACCTCTGTTTGACGGGAGTCTTCATCACCTTGAAACACGCAGGCAGTCGAATCAGTGATGGCGGATCAATCATCACCATTGCATCTCTCAATGCCATCCAACCCTCTCAAGGAATGTCGGCTTACTGCGCCGCCAAAGCAGGTGTAGCGATGCTCAGCCAAGTTGCCGCCATGGAATTGGGAGGTCGGAATATTCGCGTGAACACCATCGCTCCCGGCCTTGTGGAGACGAACGCCACCAGTGGAATGTTTTCGATACCAATAATTATCGAAGAGTTCACAGAGAATGCGACTCTTTCACGATTTGCTCAAGCCAGCGAGATAGCGGCAGTTGCTTCCTTCTTGGCATCAGACGATGCCTCATTCATGAGCGCCTCTTTTGTCTCGGTTGATGGGGGCGGCAACACTGGGCGGTACCCCAACCTTCCTCAGGCATTTGCCTCTCTCAACACTTAGACAACCTGCGTTGCGTCTGGGTCGGCGATGACGCCAACACGAACTTTACGAATCCGTCGACCCTGCAGCGCGACGACCGTTAATCTCCAGCCATCAAAATCGATGAACTCACCAAGTGTCGGCACATGCTCAAGGGTTCCAAAAACGAAGCCCCCGATGCTGTCCCACTCTTCGTCGGGAATATTGCTAGCTATTTTGTCGTTGACATCAGAAACACTAGTTGAACCATCAATCAGGTATTGCCCGTCCTCAAGTTGAACGATCGCGTCATGATGCGTGTCGTATTCATCGACAATCTCACCGACCAACTCTTCAAGGCAATCTTCAAGAGTGACCAGACCAGCAATACTGCCGTACTCATCGGCCACCACTGCAAGGTGGAATTTTTTCGCTTGCATTTCGCGCATCAATCGATTCACAGGTTTATTCTCCGGAATCACCTCGGCGGCACGCATATGGTCAGTCACTAAAGCGCTTCCCAAACCAGCTCGCTCTTGCTTCATGAGATCCTTGATAAAAGCGATTCCCACAACATCATCATCCTCGGCCAGAACTGGCAAGCGCGAGACCCCATGTTCAATGGCAACATCAATTGCCTGTGTCAAGGTAAACGAACTTGACACCGTGATCATGTCCGGCAGAGGCACCATCACCTCACGGGCCACAGTGTCTCCGAACTCGATGATTGACTCGATCAGATCACGTTCCTCTTCTTCAATGATGTCATCGTGGTAAGCAGCATCAACAATGCCTAAAAGTTCTTGCTCGCTAACAAATGGGCCCTGCTTTAAACCTTTCCCCCGCACAATGGCATTTGTCAGACTGATCAACCAGCCAGAGACAATGCGAAGTGGCGGAAAGGAAACCAAAAGTTTTGTCCCGAGAGCGGTTGACAGCGCCGCTTTTTCTGGATATTGCAAAGCATAAGTTTTGGGTACTGCTTCCGCGAGAACAAAAAACACGATCACGTTGAGCAGAACTCCCGCTGCCACCCCAAAAGGACCAAAGGCGCGACCGGCCACAACTCCAGTCAGAGTGGCTTGGACTGTCTGACAGATGTTGACGGAGAGCAAGAGAGGATTCACCCACTTTTGCGGCTCACCCACCAACTGCTGCAGAGCTTTTGCCTGCTTGACTCCACCCTCAGCCATGGCAGCCACTTTGGGTTTGGTCATTCTCGACAAACCCATTTCCGCAAGGGAGAAGAAAATCAGAAGCAACAGAAGCACCAGAATTGCCGCGACCATGCCCCAATCGGCACCCGTGAAACCTGCCGCCAATATTGTTGAAAGAACCATTAGGTTTCGTCTTCCTGACTTTGTTGAAAATTCGGTGGCGGTTCGCCATGCCAATGATGCGCTTCTAACATTAATCGCTCTTGTTCTTGCATTTTTACAGTCTTCGTCGTGTCATCGTGATCCCAGCCAAGAATGTGCAGAATGCCGTGCACGATCAACAGAGCCATCTCATCATCCACAGTGCCTGCATGCGTGGGTGCTTGAGCAACAGCGACTTCAGGGCAAATCACCACATCACCTAACAACAGCGGCAGATCACCGCGATCGGGTGCAGGGCGATCAGGACCTAGCGAGGCGCCCGTAGGGCCATTAACCATTTCCAGAACCTCACCGCCATCAATGGGGAAAGCCAAAACGTCGGTAGGTCCTTCTTTGCCCATATGTTCAAGATTGAGTTCAGCCATGTCAAGACTGGTCACAAAAAAGATGCTCAATTCAGTTCCGCCACGCACACCTTGAGCAGCGAGTACATCACCTGCCAATTTTTGCCATCTCAACAAGTCAACTGCGACAGTTGTTTGCTCATCGGCACAAAAAACTTCGGCTTCAGTATTGCCACCGACCTTGACCTTGCGACGAAATCTCGGAGGACCCTCAACCATGGGACTTATTCACCCGAGCATTCTTTCTTTCGGAATCTTTTTCATAGGCCGCAACGATGTCTCCAACAATACGGTGTCGAACGACATCAGTGGCGTCAAGATGAACAAATTGCAAGCCCTCAATCTCCCCCAGGAGGTTCTGCAGACCCGCCAAGCCACTCCGCCCGTCTGGAATATCTACCTGAGTTGCATCTCCGGTGATGACGACCTTTGAGCCAAACCCGATTCTGGTGAGGAACATTTTCATTTGTTCGGGAGTCGTGTTTTGCGCCTCGTCCAAAATAACAAAACTGTTGTTCAGAGTTCGACCACGCATGAATGCCAAAGGCGCTACTTCTAAGGCCTGACGCTCATGCAATTTCTGTAAGCCCTCAGTGTCAACCATGTCATGCAAGGCGTCATACAACGGTCGCAGATACGGATCAATTTTGGCCATCAGGTCGCCTGGCAAAAACCCTAAACGCTCGCCAGCCTCGACGGCAGGCCTAGTCAAAATAATCCGTTGCACAGATTTTGTTTGCAAGGCATGCACTGCCATCGCTACCGCTAGCCAACTCTTGCCAGTACCGGCAGGGCCAATTCCAAAGGTGATGACATTATTTCTGATGGCATCGATGTAACGCTTTTGCCCAGCAGTCTTTGGACGAATCGTGCGCCCCTTTGATCCCCGCAAAATTTCATCTGTGAGCACTGAACTCGGTTTTTCATCGGCGCGTACCATCGCCACACTGCGCTTGACGACAGTCTCATCGACAGGTTCCCCGCGACGCAAAAGCAACACGAGTTCCTCGAAAAGCCGCGATATCAGAACTGCAGAATCACCAACAATGGCAATTTCATTACCCCGAACAATGATCTCGCTATCCGTGAATGCACTTTCGATCAAACGCAAGTGACTATCACGCGGCCCTAATAGACCAGACATCAAATGAGAGCCCTGGACCACAATTGACGAGGAAGGAGTAGACGGGAGCGCAGACATTCAGAACCAATCCCTACCGTAACCGCAAACGACTCTCGTCACCACACTGCCCGTACGGTGCATCTCGCCTAACGGTCAAGAATCTTGCCCTGTTGGCGAGACAACATAGCGTCCCGACACTTCACCCTTCAAGATTGCCGTCAGTACCCCGTCCAGGTCTCCCAACCCAATGGAATGGCCGATACTTTCCAAACCTTTGGGCTTCAGGTCGCTGGCAATCCGCTTCCAGACCTCTCTACG
>CALGTP010000025.1 GCA_937902105.1 uncultured Actinomycetes bacterium | reverse complement strand
TCCAAAGGCTGCGATCCGAGACCTTTTGTGGGCAGCTATGTGGGCTCACAACAACACCATCAACGAGAGCGGCTATGCGCCAGTTCAGTGGTCCAGGAGCCATGCTCCAGGCGACGCTCTCCCAGTTGGTGTCAATGCCTCCAAAGCTTTGGAGAAGACCATCGCCATGCGTACCAAGGCCAAGGTACACTACGAGCGAGCCAAGGCAGCTGAGACACTCTCGTCTCTCAACAATGCTGCTCCTCGTCGGCTTGAGAACTATGAGCCCGGCCAGATGGTGATGCTCTGGAGGCAGAAGGTCAAGCCAGGCAAGATCGGCGGAAACTGGATTGGTCCGGCACGACTTGTGTTCAGCGAGGAAGGTCGCAATACGACCTTGTGGCTTGTGATCGGCGACACTTTGTTCAAAGCGAAGGCTTCGCAAGTGAGAAAGGTGACCAGAACAGAGCAGCTGAAGGCTACTCTAGAAGGAGTGACAACGCATAATACACCGGTAAATCCATCAACACTTCTTCGTGCCTTCAAAGGCAGAAATTACAGAGACGTGACTGGCGAGAATCCGAGTGCCAGTCAACAAGACGAGGCAGACTTGCTCATTCCCACTTTGACAGTGGAACCCAAGAGGCGGCGAAAGATGCCACCCTCTTCTCCAGCAGCGGCTGGAACTACTCCAGAGACCAGCGCACCTGTCGAGACACCAGCCATTGGTGAATCTCCCACGGAAATCCCACCGTTGGTGCCAGTGCCTGAGGAGGAGGAGCCAGTCCTGAGCAAGGACGAGATGGAGGCAAATGCACAGAGGCCCCTCAACCGTTTGCTTCGCGAACAAGGACCTGATCTTCTGGACGGTCATCGATGCCAGGCTCCAGGGTGTGTGAGACCCTCTGGACATCGACTGCCTCATGTCAACGATAAGCAGCAAGAGATGAGCTGGGACCCAGCGTCCAACAAGTCCGAGATCATCGAGAAAAAGGAGGACCCCGAGGACGACTCTTCCGAGGAAGAGGACGACGAGATGATCGCCGACGCCGACATGAAGAAGAGGACTTTAGAATCAGGAGTTGAGCGTGAGGAGACCAGAGCCAAGGCAGGGCGCATTGCCTACGCTTTCGAGGTTGAGATGGACAAGTCTTTCTTGAAGAACTCAACCATCTGGCTCTCAAAGAAGATGGCCAGCAAAAGCGAAGAAGTATCGTGGAAACAGCTCTCGGAGGAAGAGCAGGACGCCTTCGATGGCGCCAAGGTGAAGGAGCTGTCCAACGTGCTGACGCAGAAGGCCGTGAGATCTTTGAGAAAACATGAGAAAGTCCCGAAGGGACAAGTGATGAGAATGAGGTGGGTCCTCACGTGGAAGACGGAAGGAGTAGCGAAGGCGAGACTGGTGGTGCTTGGGTTTCAAGCACACAACCTCACCCAGGTACAGACAGCAGCTCCGACGCTGAGCAAGCTTGGGCGGCATATGCTGCTGAGCGTGGCTGCACTGCGCAAGTTTAAGTTGGAAAGTGCTGATGTCAGTTCAGCATTCCTGCAGGCAGCCGAGAGCATGGAAGACCAAGAGCTCTACATTGAGCCCCCACCAGAGGTTGCAGCGGCCTTTGGACTTGATCCGAAGGACAAGGGCGACATCCTGAAGATCACCAAGGCGTTCTACGGCTTGGCGCACGCTCCTAGAGCATGGTGGCTGGATGTGGTGGGGACACTGAAGAAGCACGGCTGGAATCAGCTGCTCTCCGATCAGTGTGTTTTCAACTTGATAGACGACAGCCTGAAAGACTCAGACGGAAATCCAACGGTAGTTGGAATCATTGGCCTCCACGTGGACGACTTTGCTATCGCCGGCGACCACGTCAACGAAACGTTCAAGGAGGCCAGAGAGAAATTGAAGGACGCCTACGATTGGGGAAAATGGGAATCCCAGGAGTTTGTCTTCGCAGGCGACAGGCTGAAGCAGTTTCTGAGTGGCGACATAACCCTGGACCAGCAGGACTACGTGAATGGCTTTGTGGAGGAGATCGTCATCTCCAAGGAGCGGATGAAGTTGTTGGACAACGACATCACCGAGCACGAGAGGCACATGCTTCGGAGCACATTGGGCTCCCTCAGCTGGAAAGCTGGCCAGAGTGGGCCACAGTTTTCGGCTGACGTTGGCTTACTGCTGAGCGCAGTGACCAAGGCAAAGGTTTCTGATTTGGTCCTTGCCAACAAGCTGGTCAAGGAGGTCAAGATGACAGCTAGCCAAACTCTGAAGTTCCACGCATGGGATCTTCATTGGTCGCAAATTGCGACTGGTTTGGGCTGACGCTTCGCAAGGCAACAGGCCTGACAAGTCAAGCACAGTTGGTTTACTGGCAGGCTTCGCCCCAGTAGAGTTTATGGATGGATACGAGACCGAGATCAACATTGTGAACTGGCGTTCAACAAAGGCTCCGAGAGCTTCCCTTGGAAGCAATGGCAGTGAGGTTCAGTCAATCACTGGTGGTGAGGACTGGAACTATTTGATCCGCCTGTTCTGGGCGGAAATCAATGGCATCAAGATCGAGCGGTACAAGTGGGATGAGATCGTGAAGAACTACACGAAGGGCTGTCTCATTATGGACAGCAAGGGCATCTACGACGCGGCGACTCGGAATGAGTCACCACTGCATGGTTTGCGCAGCTCGAGAGCTGGCTATGAGTTGGTGTCAGCGGTCAAGCAGGCCAAGAAGGTTGGCACGGCTTTGAGATGGGTGCATGGTGGAGCTCAGCTAGCTGATCCACTAACCAAGTCTGGCACGCAAGCCAGAAACACTTTTACGATGTTCTATCGTCAAGGACAACGGTGGCGCCTGGTGTACGACGACAAGTACGAATCGGCGCGCAGAAGAACGAAGAAGGGCCTGAAGGCACTTCAAGACGACATCGACGACCGCGAACTGAAGTTCTTGGAAGTGATCGCTCACTTCTCCATCGACGAGGGCTACCACAACGACGAGACGCCAGAAGACGAATTACCTGAAGGCTTGATGCAGCTTAGGCAGCAACGTGACTTAGGTTGAATACGTCAAACTCAGAGGTTTTGTTATTGGTGCAATCTCAGGGGTTGAGTGGTTTTAATATGTTCCCTATCGATTGGTGGTTTACATGAGTTTGACTGTAACATGTTTAGGCTCAAGTGGCGGGTGTACATTTGTTGGGCCATGAGCTTTTTGGCGAGCTTGCAAACGCAAGCCCAGTAACAGCGCCAGGTGACCGGCGCTGGACGCACAGCGCTGCCGAGACGCAGCGACAACACATCGCACAGCAAA
>CALGTP010000024.1 GCA_937902105.1 uncultured Actinomycetes bacterium | reverse complement strand
AAATCCCAGGCCCTGGCCCCAAAATGCGTGTTTCTTAACATACTTCCGGGGTGTATTCCTTTGAGCATGACACTATACAAATAATATACAAATGTATTCCCTGAAAAGAAGCCCGAGCATTTCCATTACCACGATTGCTCGGATTATTATTTTCAAGACAGCGGTTTGACTCTCAGTTGGCACAAACAATGTGGGAAAACACTTGGTCGTGGAATTTAAGCTGAGGATCGGGGGGCAACCTGAAGTTTCGATCCTGGGCAAGATGCAGCTGCTTCCACCACTTCAGCAATCTCATGCTGTCCGGACACAAACACATGCCTCTTCATAGAAAGCTTGTTGACGAACTGGATGCCACTGGGCCCATTCTCGGGCAGCTTGCAAATGGAAGCTTCGTCACACATGAAAGCTCCGACGAGTCGTGCTGCACAGCCTGCCGCTGAATAGTTATCTGATCGATAACCCCTCACAACCACCAAATGCGTCACACGCTTGCGAGCTGACATTACCACGCAAGCTTTCACGAAACTTGCCACGCTCACGCTACCAGGGCCAGC
The DNA here is from genome assembly GCA_937902105.1 of uncultured Actinomycetes bacterium. Taxonomy (GTDB): domain Bacteria; phylum Actinomycetota; class Acidimicrobiia; order Acidimicrobiales; family Ilumatobacteraceae; genus Casp-actino8. The sequence continues at coordinate 3,802 of CALGTP010000024.1, read as the reverse complement.
AATTCGAATTTCAAAACCTTTTGCGGCCAGGATGCGCGCGTCTTTCTGACACCCCCCCCATAACCAGCGCCATGCCAGGTGTGGGACGTGCCTGGTCCACGGAAGTTTCCTTGTGTTGTTCAGCCCACCGGACTTTAGACGAAGACGCCGCCTGTGAGCATGATGCGCCAGTCTGAACATCGACACCAGCGTTGCTGGCATCAAATCTCTGCTTCTTCCGAGCAAGCATCTTGGCCGCCTTCTGGTCCACAGCGTGGAAACGGTGCGTGGCCAAACTGTTGAGCACATCAGGGTCCTCGGCTGGAATTGGTGCACCAAGCATAGACTCCTGCCGGAGGGCAATTTTGGACGCAGCTGTCTGCTGGGCTAGGTTGTCGATGGCCACCTCCCGTTCGCAAAGGAACTCCTTAGCAGCAGTCTCTGGCAAAAAAACATCTGTCGGTGGCACTAATATAACAACTAGCAAAAAACAAAAGCACAGGATAAAAATGTGGCAAGTCTCCTTTTCTGTCTTCGGCGCCCCTCTGTCCAATCGCTGCCGCTTCAATATCGCACGGTCCTTGGTCAACCCACTGGACCTGCGGCGCTTGGCTGGGCAATGTGACAGCTTCATGCCAAAATTGACGGTGTAGCGTCTCAGCACGTCTGGTAGAAAGTCAGTCCGAGGCACAATGGTGGTGTTGCCGTTGATCTCAGCCTTTGTGCAGATTTGATCTTCTTTTGGGCATTGCGATGCCAGAATCAAAGCTTCTAATGACGTCCCCAACATGTGCGCTCTGTTCCTTGGAAGTGCTTTGGGGGGTGGAAAATTGCAAAACCAATGTGGAGTAAGAGAGCGAGTGAAAAATGCCATCCACCCACAAAAGAAAACCGCACGAAGCGCAGCCAAGGCTCTTCTGCTCCTGCATGGGCACTTGCTTCAGCACTCGCTCAACCTCTGTTGTGGCAAACAGAAGCCCCAAGAAAAGAGTAATTGCTCGTCTACCGTGAACGTATTCCGGGAAGTCTGCAGAAGCTCGCCCCCACGCTTCTGGCCTGAGAATGAAGAAAACATCAGGATTCATCATCAAGCCAAGTGATTGTAGCCAAAATCAAAACAGCAAAAGATTTGCAGATCAATAAAAAATGATTCCGCAAACTAAGTTGCTGGCAATGTAGCACAATGTCTGCGGTGCGCTTCTGTGGCAGAGGCTAGCTTGCACACCTCGACCATGCAAGCGTCAGCGTCCAGACTTCGATCATGGTCCAGGATGGCACGCAAATCCCGTCGAACTTTCACCCTCAAAGCAGCCACCTCCTCTGGCTCCATCTCGCCAGCACCAAAGTTGCTGCGCAACGGAGATGGGAGCCGGAACGCCAGAAAACGAACCTCCCAAGTGAAATCCGGACGAGCTGCATCCATCAGTGTCTTGATGGATTTGACAACCAGCCTCATACGGTTCAAAGGCTCGAAGAGCACATCGTCGTCTGCCAACTCGCCGATGGAGAGAACGACTGCCTTCTTTTCAAAATCAACTATCTGAGGCTTGCTCAAAAACTTCAGAATCTGCCCTGTAAACGTCCGCTCTGAAGATTTGCACAGTATCAGGCCTTCTATGAACAACACATGGTTACGAGTGTGAAGCAAGTTGGCAGCTCGTGCCGTTCTCATGGGGTCAGGGTTGTTGAAGTCGCCAGAGTGCACGTACTTGCTGAATTCATGCGTCAAATCCGCAATCATCCCTGCGAGGAGCAGCCTGGAAGTATGTTGCCCACTGGTCATGTGAAGAAATCTCTTTGCAGCTGCTTTGTACTTATCATCACCAGTTTCTGCCACCCGGGCAACTGCTGAGTAAGCCTGGCGAACTTTCAAAGCCACTCTGCCGTACGGTGTCTTCTTGCTGTCGAGCCGTTGAGGCGCATAGCCGAAGTGAGAGACTACCGCAACGCAGTCTGCCATTTCTTCCTTAGATCGATTTTAAAAACACGAGATGCATCCATTGCTTGTTGAGTACACAAGGAAAAACTAAACGAGCCCCACAAATGTGCAATAGCAAATCTAGAATGTCGTCTTTGAATTGTTCCTGGATCTTGGGGCAATTCCGCAGCATGTTGGCCAAAGAAGGCGGCTCCTTGCCACTGACGAACAAATTGTCCACAAGCTCAACTTCTGGGTCCGCAGACAAAGCTTTTTTCAGCACCAGCTGGCCTGTGTGAGAACTGTCATCACTGTGGAAACGGGCATTCTCGAATCCCTTCCCAATCTGCAACTTGACTCCGGCACTCCTTTCATCACCTGCTGCATCTGTAGCTAGAAATTTGAGGATCTCTTTTGCGTGGTCGTACTCTGCATCAGTACTGCAATTCTTAGCGATGGCTGCTCGCATCAAGTCCGCCTTAGCCGTGGCACTCTGGTCTGAACCCATCTTGCCCACGGCTGCGATTCGATGGGCCACCCATGGTGCCTTGCCGAAGTTCAAGGACACCACGCCCTCAGGTAGATCGACCGTCTTTTTGATGGACTTGGGCCATTGCCAAAGAACCATCTTCAGCAAACTTGGGACAAGCAGAATGCGACCATCTTGCGCCAGCCCTGCTACACCAGCTGCTGCCAACAGCTTTGTGGTAATGTGAGTCTCTCGCTCAGACATCGACATTGTGAGGCCATGAGAAACTGCCCGGCCGTCGGAGCCATGGCCAATAGCTGCGCCACAAAGACGCGCTGTTTTGGCCCAGCGACTAAAATCCTGCCAAGAGCCACCTGTAGCAATGAGGGTGCGCTGGAAAAGCAAATGACCGTAGGTCACTGATGTGGGGGCTTTTGCTGCAACCTCACTGCTTGCAGATTTGGTCTTGCTCAGTTTCAAAAGGGCCTGTTGATGTTGAGGACTGCTTCCATGCCGTCTAATGTTGCACAACTTAGGCCTGGCTTTGAATCTAGCGAATACACTTTGGAACCTTGCAGACTTGCACACGGCGCAACCCAAATGCCATGGTTTCCTTGCAGGGTCTGGTGTCTCATGCAGCCACACCAGCGTAGCCCCGGTCTTTGGGCATTCATAGCAAACTTCTTCTTCCCAGTTAGTGCGGTTATGCCAGTAGAAACATCGCTCGCAAGTTCGCACATGGGCTGGGTAGGAGTGCCTGGCTAAATGTTCCTCGGTTGTTTCCAATATGCCTGACGAACGTTTGGCGCTGGGTGACTCTTCCTCGTCTGATGAGTCGCCTGACTGGCTGGCCTTGGATGTGCAAACGTCCGACTCTGACGGGGCGCCAGACGTGCCAACGTCCGACTCTGACGGGGCGCCAGACGGGTCATCATCTGAGTTGCCCCCCTCTTCCGGCAAACCCGTGGAACGGCCATCCGACTCCTTCTGCTCCTCGCACGACTCCTCGTCGTTGCCTGCATCACTCACGTCAACTGCCTCTGAACCGCCACCCTCTGAAGCTGGGCCATCATCCCCCGAATCCGAACTGTCTTCCTCCAGACAACTTGCTCCAGAAACTGGACCATCCGATTCGTCCTGACCCACGCAGGACTTTGACGCGGACTCCATGGGCTGGCCCTCCATGCTCTGCGCAGATGCCGACTCCTCGTCGCTGCCAGCATCGCTTGCACCAGCTGCCTCAGAGCCACCACCCTGTGAAACTGAGCCATCTTCCCCCGAATCCGAGCCGTCTTCTTCCAAAGCACTTGCGCCAGAAGCTGGTCTGTCCGCCTCTGAAACCACGCATTCTTCCTTAAGGTATGAATGGAGGGGGCTCAATGGTTGGTGGGACCTCTGGGTCGGCTCATTAAACCTACAATAAACACATATATCTA
>CALGTP010000023.1 GCA_937902105.1 uncultured Actinomycetes bacterium | reverse complement strand
CCATCCTTCCTAAAACCCCATATTTGGAAACAAACGAGAAATAGCCATATCTAGTCCGCAACTATGCGAATGTACTCAACAACCTCACTCAGAATCGCTAACCAGGGCTTGCGGTTGTCGGCTTTGAGCGCAGTGTGCACCTTACTATGTTACAACTTGTGAATGAAATACGACTAACAACAAATATGACTAACAACAAAGCTCGGAAAACAAATATGAGTAACAACAAATAAGGAACTGGGCCCAGTACTGCAATCACGTATTCGCCGAAGGTAGCCTTCTTTGTCTTGCAGTTCTGATGGCCGTTCCTGAGGTACTCATGCGCGATCTCAAGCACTTCAGCCCATCTCGGCAGCTCCTTGCAAGCAACGACTTACAACAAACAGCCTTCAACCACAAAATACAAAGTAAAACATGTTACGCAAATCTGACCATAGGCTTACCAACACCATCCAACACCCACAACATTTCGAACCTTATCTCCTGATCCGGTTCGGAAGTTTTGATCCTCAACTTGCCTGACGATGGTTCGACCGTAGGTCGGGTAGGATTCTTTGCCAAGTCCAGGGACAACAACGCCTCAAAGTCTTTCTGAGTGATCCTCTTACCTGACATGGCCTTGGAGTGTTTCTTTGGGTCTCTGCAGATCTCGCTGTCAACGGCTGGCTGTGGTGTGTGCAGCCTGGGCTTCCTCGGCTTGGGCTGAATCTGTTTATTCTTGCGCATGGCTTTTTTTTTGCGAGCAAGTTTGGCGGCTGCAGCCTTTATCCTCCTGCCTCTGGTCGACACTTCCTTGGCGACTATCTTGTGCGTGGAGAGGTCCGAGGTAAGATTGAGAACGCGCTTCATTTCCTCCGGCCACTCGTCCAAGTCATCTATCTTCTTCAAAGCCTCCAGAGACTTAGAAGAGAGTGTGCATCGAAAGCCTTCTTCGGCTGAGTAGCTGGTGTCATCAGCGGGAAGGATGGCTAGAAGCCTTTTGGATGCGCTTAGGGCGTTGTAAAAAAACAAAGAATCGCCGAATTCACCAAGTACTGCAAATAACAGCAAACATGGACCATCCAACCACCCCAAAAACACAAACTCTGACTAAACACAACTAGGAGGACCTGGTCACTGCAGAGTTGATTGCAAGAGATTCGGAGTCGCAGAAGAAATGACTTGGAGACGGTGAAGCTGCATCGACTGGCTCCATGATCACTGACCTGAAGGAGTGGCAAGCCCTGAGGGGGATTGCCTGACAGGTTGGCTTGCCTTTATTTGCAAAGTTCCGCCAAACCTTACGGTTTAAAAAAGCTGGTTCCAACAACTGCATAACCAAACCTATAAATTCCAAAAGACGCAGTAACCATATTTAGTAGCCGAAAACCAAAGAGCACTAGCACATGCTAGTATATGATAGTATATGTTAGTATATGCTGCTGCGTATTACACTGCATGAGTAAGCGCTGCCAAGATATACCGGGGAGCTGTCAACACGAAGCCAATTTTCCAAATGTCAACACCAGGCGCCAAGAACAACACAATCTGTCCTGACTCGATGGCGTCTTCCTCGCTCGCTTCGAGTGCCAACTTTAACGCTTCCCGCTCCCTGAGTTTCATGAACCCAGCCAGTCTTGTAGTGCGATATGCCTTGGGTGCTATTCCGGACATAATATGAAATAGCTATCCTAACTAGGAGTCGCAAATACATGCAAATAGATGCTAGCAGAATCTGGTAGGATCTAACAGACGCTATGCTAAGAAAAACAATTACCCAATCAAACAATCAAAATTAGCCCAGTCAGGGTACTGGCAAGGATATCATACGATTGATGACGGATAACTGATGTTCCAACAGCTGCTGCCAGTGGAGTTTCTTAGTCTCTCTTCGAACACGGCCCTTGGCTTCAAGCATGAGGCATTGCTGCCAGAAAACCACGTTGAGCATTGAAATTATTTTAGCTGATGGAGATAAGATTAGATTGGCTTAGACATCGCCTACATTGAAGGAGTGAAAGAAAGCAAAGCAAGGTTAAGCCGCATGATTCTTGATAACCTGCCCATCGCAGCCATTGGGGCCAGTCCGTAGCCAAACCAAGAAATGCCACAATGCAGGTAACACGGCTCGGAGGTTGAGGTTGACATCTGCTGCTTCCAGAACTTGCCATAACGTTGTTCCAACAGCTTTTACCTTCTTGGTCGTCTTACTGTCCTGCGCCTTCTCCTCCACCTCCTCCTTCGAACACAGGTCCATGAGATTTCCCATCAACTTGTCACGGACGGTAGGTTCAACTTTGGTGATTCGGCTGGTTCTGGCGCGCTGACCTTCACGTCGAAGTTCGTGGTCTGGAACCTCTGGAATGGAGGCATCCGGATCTCTCTTTTCAAATTCTTCGCGAGCCCGGAGGAGCTTTAGAGTTTCCTCGCACTGCACGTCAGCCGCGCTACACGACTGCTCGGCCCCTTTGTCACTCTCTCTCGAGTCAAGTTCTTCCTGCTCGATGTCATCGTCGTCCACCTCACCCTCCGCATCCATCGCATTCTCATCATCACCGCCTGCTAAACAATCCAGGACAGAAGAGCTGGTGGCACACTCGCACCAGTTGACATAAGCACTCTTCAAATCCGCCTCCGAAAATTCGCTGCAAAGGGCCCCGAGCTTGAAGGCTGCCTTGAACGCGTTCTCCTTGCAATCGCAATTCAATGAATAGATTATCGGATATCAAACTCATTTGGTTTGGCTAAAGCTTCAAGCATGCTAGGAAATTACCTTGACAAATAAAACCGTGATCAGCTCTCAGCTTGGTTTCGGCTGCCTCCGCGAACTCTGCATCTGACAAAGCAGTCAAAGACTCATCGTATATAATGTTATGGGCAGTTTCATTGACACCTCTCTCTTTCAGGAATTGTCGCATCTGGACAGCCGACGCCTTGAAATGGTCTCTGGGAGACATCTGAGCCTAGCATAGCTTAAGGACCGGGAGCAACACAGAAACAGCACAACTGTTTTTATTTGGTTAGACTTGCATAATCTTGTACACAACTGTGTCGAAACATCAAGGAACGTCATGACGATGGGCGCAAGCTTCACAAACAAAACCAAACAACCACCATCAATCACTAAGGTAGCATGAATAACTTAACAAGCAACGTTCAGAAACTGTTTGCGATTTCCCCCAAAGAACCGCTCCACATTCATCTCTGAAGCTTGGGCCATGGAGCGAGGATTGAAGCCCTGGGGAGCTCCCGTGGCCATTTGTGCGACTGCCCCACATAAGTCCTGATGGTTTTCCGCAGTTTGCTTTGGAAAAAAGCACGAGCCTCGCTCGGAATGGGAGTGGCAAACTTCACAACAAGTGTTGGCATGATCCAGGCATGCACGCACAAGGTTACCGAACACAAAGGCTGCCACTAGATTCATCCAAGAAACCTGGAGGCAGCTTCAACGATTTGGCTGTGACACTAGCCATCATTGCGCCGACATCGATCATCAAGAAAGCTGTCAAAGCATTCTCCTCGGATTTAGTTTGGCCATCAGCATATTGCAAACCAGAGCTCTGTAGAACGAACAACAGCACACAACAAGCAAATTAATTGCCTTGGGCATCTAAGTTTCGCATCGATCTTTGAGGCTCATGTCTCTGTGCAATATCGAAGCGGAGACCAACCCCCCCATCAGGTTCATGATGACCATGCCCTCCGATGCCCAGGGGACGACAACTGGATTTGCGGATGGATCTTCGACCAGCGTCATCGGATCATTGTTGAGCGCATTCAACTCGTCGCTCATGGTGTCGAGAGCTTGGAAGGCCAAATGAGACAAACCATTCTCTCGTTGAGCGCTGTGATCCGCCCAGCGAGAGCCAAAGTAGACCTTACAGTAGGACTGGATACTAAAGGTATCCAAACCATTCCAAACCTAGCTCAAGGACTCTAAAGGGTTCTAAAGGATTCTAAAGGATTCCAAAGAAATCCAAAGGCACCCGAAGCTACTGACTGCAAAGCATGAAAATCACAAGCTGCTTCAAACAACACAGAAGATACTGAATCTACCTGAGATACCGTGTAGAGAGGACTTCTCAGCTTGTGGCCGTAGTTTTTACCAGCATGCATGACCCCGGGAATTGCAACATGCGTCTGCCCCTCATACATCGCTTTCTTGTACGGAAAGCGTGGTAAGCAATGCTTTGGCAACTCTTCGTACGTCAACTGGTTGAACCAAGGAACTCTGCTCAACAACACCTTACTAATACGAATAGGTGGCACCCAAACGATCAATCCGGTTTTGAAAAAAAAAACGATGGAACGAAAGACTGTAACTACATGTAACTACCCCCTATCAATCATTACCTGTTGAGGTAACCGAAGCCGGGGAATT
>CALGTP010000022.1 GCA_937902105.1 uncultured Actinomycetes bacterium | reverse complement strand
TATATGCAACTGAAGAACGCCATCAGGAGCTCCATGTTCCTGAAAGAGAAATATGACGCAGCCGGTGTCTTCGAAAAGCTGAAGGCACGGCTCGTGGCAGGAGGGAATAAACAGGACAAGACGCTGTATGATCAGCTATCCTGCCCTACAGTGACACAAGAATCAATCATGATGGTGTTAAATATAGCTGCTAGAGAGAGGAGAAAAGTGCGCACAATAGATATTACAGGTGCTTACCTTGAGTGCGACATGACAGGTGAGCTGGAAGTGATCATGAAGCTAGATCCGCTTCTGACCAAAATCCTGCACCAAGTCGACAGCTCAGCTATAGGAATAGAGGATGAAAAAGGAGTGACTTATGTGAAGTTAAACAAAGCACTATATGGTACTATACAAGCAGCATTATTATGGTACAATAAACTTAAGAAAGTTTTAATGTCTGACGGCTATTCACCGAACCCATATGACGCTTGTCTTTTCAACAAGGAGGTAAAAGGAGTACAAATTACTATCGCTTTCCATGTGGATGATTTACTCGTCACGAGCGTCTGTACAAAGCTCTTGGATTCGCTGGAAGAACATCTAAAAAACAATTTTTCGAACATTACGGTTTGTAACGGTAGTCGGCACTCGTATCTGGCCATGAATATCGTCCTGGCCAAAATTGGTATCGAAGTGGACATGACTGCATACATCGAGAACGTCGTGAAGGATAAGACTTTTCGCAGAGCAGCTAACAGTCCAGCGAGAGACGATCTATTCGAAGAGCCTGAAGACTCAGAGAAACTAGATGTAGCGAATAAAGAGGAGTTTCACTCAGATGTAGCTAAGCTTTTGTATGTAACGAAGCGGACCAGGGTAGAGAGCCTGTGTACTGTGAGTCACTTGGCGTCGAGAGTCAACGTTGCCACTCAGGATGACCAGAAGAAGCTGGATAGGGTGATGAATTATTTATCACAAACCAAAGGGCGTAAGGTGACCATGAAGTGGGGTGGTGCCGTGAATATGGAGGCATATATCGACGCGAGTTTTGGGGGTCATGCTGACTGTAAGAGCAGATCAGGAATCATGTTGATGATGTCAGGGTGCTGTGTAGGCGCTTGGTCGATGAAGCAGAAGCTAAATACTAAGTCATCTACCGAAGCGGAGATAGTAGGACTATCTGATGGCCTATCTCATGTGATATGGGCACGGGAGCTACTATGTGCACAAGGGTATGTATTGCCACCTACTGTGATACATCAGGACAATCAGGGTGTACTGAGTATCATGGGTGGTGGCAGAAGTCCTAGACACAGAACTAAGCATCTAGACATCAGACATTTCTTCGTGCGTGATCGCGTAGCTACTGGTGATGTAGTACTGAAGTACTGTCCGACCCGTGAGATGGTGGCTGATATGCTAACTAAGGCAGTTAATGGTGAGCTGTTTCAGTATCTAATCAGCATGCTGCAATAAGATATTGTAGACTTATACTTAGGATGATGTATTTATACTTAGCTATGTATATTTATGAGCCCTGTACAAGTATAGGGTGTGTTGAAACATGGCCTTAGTCTGACCGTTTATGCATACGTTTTAACTGCCATGGGCCGTTATACATATGAGGCCGGTATAGTAGTATGTTAGGTGATATATTCCGGCAGCGGTGTGTTTACTATATATGTGGCTGTGAATCGTCCATTCTTGTGGCCACGTCGCCCATAACTGTGGCCAAGTGTTTTGTCATTATGTGTGGTTGTTATGATGAGAAAACATAGAATTATGTTCTATAATAGTTATCTTTATTATTGAATATATTATGAACGTATTTACATGTCGTTCATAATCTATATGAAGTCAACAGTCTATAAGTAAATAAGATATTTATTTGTACCGAGTTTGCTCTATAGAATTCAGGCGAATTCTATCACTTCATATAGATTAACATGTCTTCAAGCAAGAGACAAAACAATGATCGATTCGTCCCTCAGAGAGAGACGACGAAAACAAAGGAAGTCCCACATGCGGGGCTTGTGATGTTGAAGGCGGACGGGTCTAACCAGGTGGTCTGGACCGCAGCGCTCAACAGCCACATCGAGGCAACATGGGGAACGTACGGCACGGCCATCACCAAGGGAGCCGTGATCGTCAGAGAACTGCCTACTGCCGACCTGATCTCGGATGAGTTCCCAGGACTGTCGCCAGCGAACGTCCAGAAACAACTCATGGACGACGTATCGCAATACAGAAAGCAGACTCGCAAGGACGCTGAGAGCAGAAACTCCATCTTCGCTCTCATGCGTCAGGTGATTTCGGAGGAGGGGATGTCGAGAGTTGAGAACCTAGCTGGGTACATAGCTGTTGAAGTATCTCGCGACCCCTGTGCTCTGTTCGCTCTGATCAGAAGCGAGCACTCACTCAGAACCAACAATATGTCTGAGAGAGAGGCCAAACACGTCGCTGAGAAGCGATATTGGCGGCTGAGACAAGGACTCAAGCAGTCCGATGCGGAGTTCGCTGACGAATTTCGCCTGTGTGTGTCAAACATGAAAACTCTGGCATGCACCTCCGACCCGACTGCTGAGGAACAGGCCATCCATTTTCTCACTTGCCTGCAACCCAAGGTACATGGCGAGTACATGCGCGACACAGTAAATCGTGAGAGAGCAACCGCGGGGGCTATCCCGGTCACGGTAGCCGGAGTCATGGATGCGGCCAGAATGTTCATCCCGACGCCATCTCGATCAGCTCAGGGCGGCGAAGGAAAACAGACTATGGTTTACGCAGGTCTCAATGAAGCTCAGAAGAAGAAACCCTGCGCCAATTGCGGTGAATTAGGACATTGGGCAAAAGAATGCGACAAGCCAGATTCGAGAACGGGTGACGGAATTAAAGAAGCCACCGTTAAGAAAAAGGGGAAAAAACATGTTTTCCAGGCCGAGACCAACGCCGTTGTTGGTACCGGCGACGTTTCCTCGGACGAAGATGAGGATACCTTGGGCTACGGTTTCAGCGCCCGAATCTACGCGGCACGCTTGCCCAAGGCCCAACGTAACGACACGTTCACCATCGACTCGTTCGCCGACGAGAGTTTTGTGATGTGCGAAAAGCACCTCGACGACGGAATCGATGAATTGACGTCTGTGAAGGGGATTCACGGTGTGCAAAACCTAAAGAGACGCGGGACATTGCCCGGAATCGGACCATGCATTGTTTCCCCCAATGGCGGAGTGAACGGCATCGCTCTATCCCAGCTAGAAGAGAGATTCAAAGTAGAATACATTCAAAATGTGTGCTTCCGCGTCATTGTTGACGACCACTTGACTCTTGTTTTCAAGAAGACTGGCGGATCGTGTGCCTACTCGTGTGAAATCACCTCTGCAATGTTTGATAAACTAAGAGAGGCAAAACCTCGTTTTAACTACGCTATGGTGTCTACAGTTGCTGAACGAGAAGCCGAACATACAAAGCGAGAGGTAGCTAGAGCCAAGGAGGCACAGAAAATGAGGAGAAGACTTTTCTATCCATCAGATGGTGCACTAGTCAGGACGCTACACAAGGGTGTCATGACAAATTGTGATGTGACAAGCAGAGATGTATCTGTGTCAATGAATATATATGGCAGAGACATTGCCAGTATAAAAGGAAAAACGAAAGATAAAGGCACGGTGGGTGACAGACTGATGTACGTACCTCCCATGGAACGTAAGGAACAGAGGGTGTACATGGACGTTTTCCACTGGAGGAGCGAGAGCTTCGTCCTTTTTGTGGTCAAGCCACTACGCCTGCTCATGCTGGAACATCTAACTAAGACTAACCTGTCGACGATGTGCGCAGCGGTCGAATCTCTATGCAAGCGACTAGAGGCACGGGGTTTCCAGGCCTCCGAGATAATCGCTGATCCAGGAGGAGAGATGACTGGCATGGTGGGTAAGATCTCCCGCAACATTACGATCGTGGGCAGTCGAACCCACGTAGCAGATGCGGAGGTTGAGATCCGCACCATCAAGGAACGACTGCGCTGTACCGAGGCAGGGCTACCCTATAGACTATGCAAACGAGCGATAAAATGGG
>CALGTP010000021.1 GCA_937902105.1 uncultured Actinomycetes bacterium | reverse complement strand
AACGAGATGATAATTCCGGTATCAGGCACGGTGGACTTGCGAAAGATTGACGTGATTTTGTTTGAAGCCGCGAGCATTCGAAATTGAATTTTGTATTTCTTGTTCATGGCCATATTGACAAGTTCACAATCTGCCCCAGTGACGACGCGTGCAGTCGCTTCAACAACTTGCGAGCCAGGGGTTAGTTGACCCCGAACATTGCAGGCCTGCAGAGTGACCCGCGAGGTATGAGCCAGACGCTTGACCTTGCCAGAAACGCCACCAGTCGTGAAACAGGCTTCGCCTTCACCGAATGGGGCGATCCACACGGCAGTGCCGACCTCCCGACCATCTTTGCGAAATGATGTAAATAAAGCGTAGCGATTGTTGGCGACGTCAGCGTTCGTAGTCATCGTGGTGAACAATACCTGATCAACGCTCGTCACGGTAGAGACGAATGTTCGCCTTCTTGCCACGAATACTGACATTGGTCATGCTCTTCAAGATGTTGTCCATCTCGCCACTGGGAACTTCAACAATGGAGAATTGATCGGAGACTTTGATGTCCCCGATGTCGCGTCCAGAGATGCCGCTTTCATTAGCGATAGCACCAACGAGATCCTGTGGGCGGATACCTGCCTTGCGGCCAAGTCCGACATACAACTTAGCGGTCGCTCCAGAACTGCCACGTTGAGCTCCGCGCTCAAAACGACCGCCGCGATCAGGGCGCTCATCGCGTCCGAATCGGCTACTGCGATCGTTGCTTCCACTGCGGTCAAAACGCTCGCGACTGTCGCCACGACTGTCGCCACGATTTCCGCGTTCGCGACTATCACCGCGACTGTCGCCACGATTTCCGCGTTCGCGGCTGTCCCCACGATCGCGACGATCGCGGGTATCACCCTGCGACAAGTCCGGAATATGAACTTCATCAAGTGATGACTGATCAGCATCGTGCGTGAGTTTGATCGCAGCAAGAGCGATCTGTTCAATGTTGAACTCTTGCAATAGTTCGGTGAGGACTGATTCGAATCGTTCTTGCGGAGCAGAGGCTAAGGCTTCGCGCAAAGTCTCAGTGGTGAGTGCCATTTGGCGAGCGCGCAACGCTTCTACAGAAGGCACTTTTTCAAATGGAATCTTCTGCTTCGTCAAGCGCTCAATGTTTTGTAGTTGTCGCTGTTCACGGGGTTCAGCCAAAGTAATAGCGACACCTTCGCGTCCTGCGCGTCCAACGCGACCGATGCGGTGCACATATGACTCTGGGGCAGAAGGAACGTCGTAGTTCACAACATGTGTGAGGTGGTCAATATCTAATCCACGAGCCGCTACGTCGGTAGCAATCAGCAACTCGGCGACACCGGAACGAAAGCGACCCATGACCCGGTCACGTTGCTCTTGATCCATTCCTCCGTGTAACGCTTCGGCACGATAACCGCGTCCGTTCAGTGTTTCTGTGAGTTGATCAACTTCGCCGCGGGTACGACAGAAAACAATCGCCGCCTCCGGTGCTTCAATATCCAAAATACGACCCAAGGCTGCTGCCTTATGGTGCCGTGGAATCATGTAGGCCGACTGCTTCACCAAGGGCAAAGTTCCCGCCTCAGTTGATGAGCGTTGGATGGTGATTCGAATCGGTTCGCGTTGGTGACGGCGGGCGATTGAGTCAATTCGCGGTGGCATAGTCGCCGAGAACAAAACCGTTTGGCGTTCTTTCGGCGTTGACTCGAGAATGGCTTCGAGGTCTTCGGCAAAGCCCATGTCAAGCATTTCATCGGCCTCGTCGAGGACAACCATCTTGATGTTGTCAAGCTTGAGCGTCTTCTTGCGAATATGGTCAAGGGCTCGTCCAGGTGTTGCCACCACGACATGTGTGCCACGACTCAAGGCGTCAATTTGACGACCGATCGGCTGACCGCCGTAGATCGGAACGCAACGGGCGCGTAGATCGTGACCGTATTTGTATATGGCCTCAGAAACTTGCATCGCAAGTTCACGGGTTGGTACGAGAACTAATGCCACTGGCGATGGTCGATCGTCATTCATATCAAGTAACTGCAAGATGGGCAGAGCAAATGCTGCCGTCTTGCCGGTACCGGTTGCGGCTTGACCTAAAAGGTCTTTGCCGTTGATCATGTGGGGAATGGCCTCGCGTTGAATAGGCGTCGGTTCCTCATAACCAAGACCCGCCAGGGCCTTTAGTAGTTCTGGTCGTAGTCCTAAATCGGCAAAGCCGGTGTCCACGCTGGGTATTGTGTCCATGAGCGTTTCTCCTGCTCTGTAAGGTTGACCAGCCTACGGCTTATATACCCCAACCGCGCTGGATACCAAATTTTGGGGCTTTATCGGTCACATCGCTCTGATGTGCTTGCCAATTTGCCAAGCCTCAATGCCAAAGCCCTCGGGGTTGTTGATCACAGCCAGTTGCAGGCGTTGTTGTGCGCTTTTATAGCATTTGGTGATGTTGTAGGGCTTTGCCTTGAGATCACGGGCTACTTCAGTGACGGTTTTCCCTGAGAAAACACGACCCAGGAATACCTCATTTTGTTTTGGGGTGAGGACATTGGCGATTGCTTCTAAGGTCTCTGGGTCGGGATTACTGAAGTACTGATCCTCGGCGCTCGGTGCAACGGTTGCCTCATCGACACCTTGCTGGTCAGCGCGTGAGAGGTTCTCAAGTCGGGCGTTGGAGACATATTCGCCATCGGTGCCGCGGGCGCGTTCGGCAGCTTGTTGTTTCTGTTGACGGATGAACTCAATGACTCTGTGTTTCGTCGTGGCACTTGCTAGTTGCACCGGTGAGTAAGCCTCCATTTTGTCCAGGTGATTGAGGAGCCACTGCGTGCAATACCTAACGGCATCCATCTGGTCTTGAAGGGCGACGATGTTTAGGCGCATCAATTTACGCTGAACGGCTGTTTCGAATTCAATGATGTACGTCTCAATGGGGTTTTTGCGGTCCATAAAAAGATCACTCCTTAGTGATTAGTGGGTTTCGGATGAACAAGGGACTGGATGTACAACGTGAAGTTTCACGTCGGTCTGTACTGAGCGGTTAGTCAGCAAACCCCTCGCGAAGTTCCGCAACGATCTTGCGGGCCTTGCCTAACTCGCGCTGAGCGACATCGCGACGTATTCCCATATCTTTGGCTGCCTTGACGACAGTGTCTCCCTCAACGTCCACGACGAGGTATACCTGTTGTTGACGCTCGCTAAGACTCTGCAACATGGAACCCAACATGACATTGTTGATGACTTGATCTTCAACATGATCAGTCGATTCAATGCGGTCGCCGTAACTGGCTGAATCTTCTGAGCGATCAATGGGCTGGTCAATGAAGATGATCCCGTGGTCACCGGCCTCTTCACCGCTGCGAAACTTGCGTTGTGGCATTTGGCGATGCATGGCCCGGTAGAAGTCCACCGCTCGCTGAGACGCGCACGCGGATACCAGTGCACGCGGGGCGTATTTGGACATCAAGTGAGTGCGCTCCATTAAAAAGAGGCAACAGTAGCTTTTGAAGTCATCCGCTTCTTGAATGCGGAAACTCGACATGCGGGTGATTTTTCGGTCCAACTCCAGAAGAAACTCTCGGAAGTAGTCTTCCAGGTTCACTGGATTTTCCATTGGCGTGTTCATCTTGTATCTACTCATCTCTCGTGTCTCCTTGTGCTTTTGGTTGGGTGTCAATTTGTTCCGCATGGGTCGCTGTTGGTCTTTCAGGGTGGTGGCTCTACTTTCGCTGTGGGTTGGGCAAACCTCGTGGGTTTGCTGGGGGTTTTAATCATGTCAGGGGGCTGTGAGATAGATCCCCAAAACAAGACTTAGATGATGTCCAACTTGCGCATGACGCGATATCGCGTTTCGACAAGTTGCTCGAATAAACGTCGACTCACCGTTCGAATTTGCACATGGCGGACCCGAGTCGGCGTCTCCAAAAGGGTTTGGAATGTGATTTCTGCGCAATCTTGAAATGGAAAACCGAATAATCCACTCGAGATCAGTGGTGCGACCAAACGATTTTCACTCCGCTCGTCGGCCATTGCCAGAATCGTTTGCCAGGTTCGAATCAGCGTGTCTTCTTCGCCATGTAACGACCGTTGCTTGATACCGCTATTCATTGCATCCTTGTTGACTGGACTGGTCCAGCGTGGCCCGAAAGCATGAATAACTCCAGAAAAACCAAGATCTTCTCCACGACCGGCACCCGTGAAAACAGCTTGCCCCGGTTTCATTGGCAGGAGGTCCGTCGGACGTTGCTGCATCAGGAGGTCGGCACCGCACACTTCCCAAATGCGACCCGAGGCCCCACCACCAGGAGTGGCTTCGGCATTTGAGGCGTTGATCAACAGGCCTTCAAATGGCGAAGCGATATCGGCATATTCAATCTCAATTTTTAAAGAACCTGTTTGGTACTCGTCGTCTTCAAAGTCGTAGGACTCTTCACTCAATAAGTAGTCAAGGGATCGAACTGGTGGAAAATTCTCTTCGGTGAACGACTTCAGAGCACGTATCGCTTCAATTGATGGGCGATTGCCGCTGCCTGTCAGTGTCAAATCGTTGCGTAACTGCAATGACCAAGTGTCCTGGATCTCAGGAAGACGCGTCATGTCTGGACTAATGATCGAATTCACTTCAAAAGATCTCAGATACGTGCTCGTTGGCGCGGCTCTATAGCTTTCCGACAAGAACGTGGATTTTGATGTCAACGGCTTGCCACCAAGCGCCTCAACACTTTGACCGTTGGCGAGTCCGTTTTTGATCGTGATGACCAAATCACGGTCGACGTCGGTGAAAAACCGCTGATTGCCTTTATGACCCAAAGTGGCCGTGAAGGACTCGGGTAATTCACTCACTCGCTGTCCCTTACCAATCAATCCGAGAGTCATGTAATAGCGAACGTTGCGCTCGGTTATTTGCCGATCGGGGTTGAGAACCGCATTGGCGCGGGCAACTAGTTGATCAATCAAAAAATATGCTGGACTGTTCTTGGCTTCTGATGCGGGCACTGGTTACCTCCATTCGCTTCGTGGGTTTTGACTAACTGACAACGATTACCTTAATCCAACAAATATTCTTTGTCAAACTTATCAGACAGATTTATTTTATATGCAACATTTTTACTTTGTTATTTAGATGTTGGATACTTCACTATCGGATTGAGCATTACCTTGGTTCGGCGAAAGTTATCCACAGGAGTCGCATCTGGGCACTCTCACGACGGTTGTGTGGGCTGCGCTGGAGCATCCCACATTCCTTGCTCTTCTGAATATCATCTGAACTACTTTTCCCCTACTTATTAAGTATGACGCATGACCCCCCATGTATTGATAATGTGTGGCGCCATTTTGGGACAAAAGTGGTGCTCAGAGGACATAAAACTTTTTTCTTTGATGTACCTTTTGCGTCTCCTCCCACACATACCATTAGGGAGTGGTGTCAAGTGCCCAGCGTGTGGGCACTTTTTGGGCGGAGTTTTTGGGGGTTTTTTGGGGGTTTCGGGGGGTTTTTTTCGAGGCTAAAAGTGTCAAAAGTCTGAGGACTCATCTGGACACGGACCGTCGTGCAAATCGTGGATTTCCAGCTCGCAGGCCCATCTTGCCCAGGGTGAACCGAGGGGCCAAACCACCGGCGAGAACAGATCATCGGTGAAAATCATGCCCAAATCGACGAAACAGAGCGGCACACCGTCGCATTCACAATCCTCAGAAGGCATTGTCACGCTGCCCTGCAAGTACCAGCCTCCGAGCGGTGCGTTGTGAATCAGTGTTGACGCTGCAACGCCGCGAATGGCCGACTGATAGAGGGGTGAATCCGGGGGCGAATCGTAAGCGAAGTCAAACGGATGAACGATGTCGCAGTCGGAACAGGCAGTAATAGTGAAGTTTTCATCCACTTCGGCGATTGCCGACCAGCCTTGGAAAATGAGTGCATCTTGCAATTCATCAGGGATTTCCCCGAAATGTTGATCCGGTTGGCCACCGATCTCAATATGCCAGTCCTCACCATGACCCTTGAAACGTAGCCACTCATTTGTCGTGGGACCGTCCGCTCGGGGGAAGATATGAAGGACCGCTTGCCCTTCCAAAATGCTGGCCACACGGGAAATTGCCCGCAGCGCCGAAGCCACGGCATGCTCAGGCGTGCGGTCTGGATGGGTCGTGAACCACCAGCGGAGCATGGTTTCGAAGTCCAGGTCCCAGTCGATTATGGCGTCTAAGAAGTCATCGTCAGAGTTCATGGGGCTTGGATCTTGACACAGGGCTATATGAGAGTTCGGACCTCCTTTTCCACAATGCAAAATAGTGTCCGCCAAACCCCTTGATATCGGCGAGAATGGGCACTGTGAAACCGGTCTACTGCGTTCGTCTTGATGGTCCGTCGTGGTCCGTTCCGCAACGCCAGGACGTACGTGCCGTGGTTGAAAAATGGGTTGAAGAAGAATATCCAATTGATGAGCGCGGTCCAGGAGTTTCTGTCCGCGTCGACAACGAAGATCCCGAACGCTGGTGGCGATACACCATTGATGTCAGTTTGGGGAGCGGAGCATTATCAAACACAACTGTCACTCTGTTGATGAGCGATTCTGAGACGACCTTCGAGGTTCGTACTGCTGTTGTCGCTGGCGGAAAACAGATCACGCCTCAATCCGTTCAGATCAAGGATATGGCGATGCGGACTCTTGTGGCCAGAGTGATTGATAAAGGTTTGTTTCGTGATGCAGATCATTCAGTGAGTACGAGAGATCTTTGCGTAGCTGATGTTGTGCAGGCGCAAGCAATCGCTGCATTTTGTTATAACGCTCCGAGCCGGACCATGCCAGTCATTATTGAAACATGTCGTGCCAATACATCGTCAGTTTTTGAGATCGAAAGAGTCTCAAAGCTTGTTGCCGGGTTGGCACATGTTGTCAAGATGACGAGTGAGCAGTGTGTTCGGACCTTTAATGATTTCGCTGGTATTGAAGCATTAACACCGCAGGGGCTTGTCATTATTTGGCCTGATCATTCAGTCAAATCTTGGTCAGGAAATGGTCTCGCGCCCGGCAAGGGGGTCAAAGCACGCGGAGAATCCAAAACGATGGTGACGGATGCAGCGGCAAATTCGTTGGCACCATTACGTGCTCCGCGGTTTCGACCCCGAGTTACTGAGGAGAGCAGTCCCGCTACAACAGAAGTCCCCGTAGAAACTCATCTCACGGATCCTGCTATTGAGCCCGAAACTGTGTCCTGGAGCGAGTGGAAGTCTGCTTCCGATGGATGGCAGGAAGAAGCAAACAAAGTTGATGAACTTCAACAAGCACTTGCCGATGCGGATCGAATCATCGCTGAAAAACAAGAACTGCTTGATAAGGGAAGTGCGGATGTTGATCAACTACTTCTGCAAAATGTCGAATTAGCAATTCGTCTTGGGCGCAACCCAACTGGGATCAAAGCCACCAGCGCGCATGATGCGGTCATGCAAGCCGCGGCAATGTGTGAATATCTCACGTTTATACCAGAGGCCTTTGAAAGTGCCAAAGAACTTGATTCGGTTGACGCGAATCGTTTGCTCCAGGACCTAGTTCGTCTGAATGTGGTTGCTGGCGATTGGCAGTCTGGGCGGGTAAATAATGCATCTCTGACAGTTTCCTGTCGTGGTGTGGGGTTGAACTATGCCGCTGGAGTTGGCGACAATGCTGAAAACAAATACGGCACTGATTACGCCTTCACGTGGCGGGGGCAGACGGAATATGCCTTTGCCCACATTCGCAATGGTCGTGGCACCCATTTGTACCGCGTGCATTTTTTCTTTGATGACCAGACCCATCAAGTAGTCGTGGCATATGTGGGTCGCCACCTCCGAGGAAAACGCGATCACAATTAGTTCTTGAGAGATTGAGCAAAAACGCACACTTATGCAGATCGCATTCGTTCAAACAACATGAAAGAAGAGCGAGGGAGAATGACCAGTGCATCTGGACAAGCCGAGAGACTAAAACGTGTTGACCCTCTTGAACGGGTACTTAACCTCTTCACACTCTTGCATCGCCTCACGACTCCCTTGACTCGTGAACAGATCGTGGCTCAAATGGCTCGAGGTATGACACCGTACCCCGTTGCCGAAGCAGCCCAAAGGCAACTTTTTGGAAGCGACAAAAACACAATTGTGCGTGATTTAGGTATCCCAGTTCGTCAGAGTGTGGCCCAAGGTGAAGAAGCTGGACAAACAAAATATTGGATCAGCGAAGAAGACATGTGTATTCCAGAGTTTGATCTCACTGAAGAAGAAATGTCAGTTCTAAGTTTGGCCCTTGCTTCCATTCATCAGTTTGTGCCAGAGGCCTCCGAGGCGCTGATGAAACTTGAGGGCCTGAGCCCGCAAGGCCGAGGCGTGAACTTTAATGTGCAGATTCCGCTGATCGTTGTCCGCCTGACTGAAATCGCGCAACGTCATCAACTGGTGGAAATTTCAATCGATTCCGAAAATATTGTCCTTGATCCAGATCGTCTGCTTTTTGACAAGGGCACATGGTATTTGATCGCTACACCAGTTGGCGAGAAGAAGATGCGCGCTATCAAATGCGCGCGCATTGGTGCTGATTTCTCTATTACCGGGGAGATCTCAAGCGCCAAAAGGAAAAAACTTAGTAATCGTGAACTCAGACATCTTGTGCACAATGTTGAGGGATCTGATCTCGAGGCCACCGTCATCGTTGATGCTCTGGCGGCCGGAATGTCATGGTGGGATACGCGCGTTGTCGAGACTGAATCAATGTCTGATGGTCGCCTGCGGATCACTGTTGTGGTCGATGACCCTGCTCGATTTCGAGGGTGGGTACTGGGCTTTGGTACACATGCGGTTGTTGAAGGACCTGCATCGCTGCGTGAGGGTTTCATGACATGGCTGGATGATTTGCTCAAGCCTGGGGCCGACATCCCGAATCTGCCCGAGCGTCCCAGCGCTGCTCCGACACGGCCTGGGCCACGACCATTGGGTGAGCGCTTGCAACGTCTTCTATCAATTTTGCCGTGGTTGAGATTGCGTGGTTCAATTTCAGTCGATGAACTCGCGGGGATGTTAGGCATTGAAGCAAGACATCTTTTCAAAGATCTTGAATATGCCTCAATGTGTGGTGTGCCTCCTTACACGCATGATGCTCTCTTTGACTTTTCTGTATTAGATGGTGAAGTTCTTTTTCATGGCACATCGGTTTCGTTCGGACCGATTCGTCGGTCGAAGACTTTGATGACTCGAGGTGTCAAGTTGACTCCGCGTCAGGCCACTGCTGTTGCAGTTGCCTTGGCTGGTCATGATGCTGTGGCCGGGGACTTGGCGATTCGTAACGAGTCTGTCAACTCTTTGCGTGCCAAACTTGAGATAGTTCTTGGAGACCTTCCTGTGAACATTCGCTTAGAAGATGCCCCGCTTCTTGATGAAGTGAAGAACTCAATCGAAGCCGCCCGCCAGATCAAAGTGGTGTATGTCAATGGAGAGGAAGAGGTCACGGAGAGAATTCTCAATCCGCTGCTGATCTTTGTTGAGCGCGGAGAGTCATATCTGATCGCCGATGACTTGGTGACTGGTGAACAGGAGAGAGTTTTTCGGGTCGATCGTCTTCTTGAATGCAACGAAACTGGTTACTCCTTCCAATCTCGTCCTGTGGTCTTTGAACGTTGGAAATTTCGTGGGACCGTGCTGGATGCGGTGCTGTATATCGCCCCGGGCAATGAATGGGTTCTTGACCGCATAGAGACCAAAGATCACATCATCAACGAAGACGGTTCGATGTTCCTGTGGGTTGAAGTTGCTAGTCGAGGTTGGTTGGGCCGCCTTCTGTTGCGTTGTGGCGGGGCCTCATGTGTTGTTTCCCCAGATTCTCTGCAGGGCGTTGTCGCTGAGCGGGCTCAAGAAATTCGTGCGCAATATGTGTGACACCAGTTTGTGGGAAATGTTGCGTTCATGCCTAGCCAAGGTGGCAACATGGGAGATGTGAAAGCTCTTCTTACATTGCGCTATCGGCCTTTGTCGGACACTGTGGTGGCATTTGTTGACAGCCTTGAGGGCGATGCCGAGGATCGCGGAGATTTACCCAACTTAGAAAAGGGAGTCGTGCGAGAAAAACTCGACGCCGATACGGCCGTGGAGTGGTTGCGTATCAATCGTCGCGATGTCCTGATCGGTCTTCAACAAATGCATGCCTCAGTGAACTCATATATCGAAGGGATGCCGCCGACCATTTCACAACTGGTGACCGATCTCATTCTTCTAGCTCGTGATGCCAAAAACGAAGATGATCCCCAAGAAGATCTTTTGCGCACCCATGAAATGAAACGTCGCCTTGATATCTCACTTCTACAACGGCCACCTCAGATCAATGAGAAGCGACGCGCTTCGCGAGCGACCGCCAAAGGCGTTGAAGCATCCTTAAGTCATGTGCTGGACAACTTGGAGTCCGCTGCAACACCACTGCAATTACAGCAACCGATGTATCCGGCGCTGCGTGACCTAGTTCAGTCGATCAGCGATGGCGAGGGTCTTTCAAGCGAGCGTGCAGTTGATGCGACTTTTCACGCCATCTCCAAGTCGCCGATGCCGAGCCAAAGACGAAAGACAGAACTTCTATCTCTCGTCAATGACTTGCGTGATCAGCGGACCTGGCAAAGTGCCATCGATAAGGCTTTATTAGAGACAGAAGCGCCTCTTAGGGTTGATGTTGATGGGGCAGACACTGATGACGTTTAACAGCCCACTCATATTTTAAGAAATCTAAGAAGGTCTCATTCCAGATTCGATAGTGCGGCCAGCGTTGCAGAATCCATTCATGTGCCTCTTGGTCATCTAGGTCGTACTGACACATGGCCCAAGCCTTGAGAATCAAACCCGTGCGACTCCGGCCACCCTGACAATGCACGACAACGTTATGTCCTTGCGCGAGCAAGGCGTTGATACTGCGAACTGCATCACAGACCACGCTAAAAATGTCAGTGTTTTGATCACCCTCTTCGTCGCGTAAGTAGTACTCGCGACGAATGGCGTGCTTCTTCAGGCGGCCGGCTGTGAGGCAAAAAGAGATCGGCACGAAATCAGGGTCACAATCAAGAACACCGGCAATATCGGCACCGAATAATGCAAAGTTTTCATCAACACGCGTTGGTTTGATTGGTCCATCGAGAGCCGAGAGTGTCGCGTCGCGCCTACCGATCAGTTGACGAGCCATATTTTGCAATCCCAAATAGTCGTACTCGTGTCGTCCCTCGGGGGTCAGCAGCGAACCGTGGACATATGTCAGCCAACGGCCGGGAATGCCCTGAATACTGAACTTCGCTCCAGCAATGGCTCCAGCAACGCAAGCCACTGTGTCTGTGTCCCCACCAAGATCGATCACCGCGATCAATACATTTTCAAAAGTATCGTTGTGGCGAATAGCCCAGATGGCCTGCGCTAAGCAGGTCCAGACCGAGCCATTGGATGGGTCACCGGCAGTGTTGGGCTGCCATTCAGGCCGCAAAACATCAGCGAAACGGCCACGATGTTCAGCCGGGACATATGACAAGACCTCGTCGATCTGAGTGATTGGGTCGGCCCCCAAGATGGCTCGTCGACACAGTTCGCTGCCAATAGCCGCTCCCCATCCAGCAGCAGGATCAAAATGGGTCATCGATGCCTGAGTGAAGGCAGCCTTCATGACATCAGCCGTGTCGTGCCCCAAAAACGCTAAGGGAATTGCCCATGTGCGCATCAAAGCGCCGTTGCTCGCCGAACGACTTGGGTTGGCCTGCTCGTTAAGAAGAGCTTGATGGCGATCGCTGGCCGACAGGGCGCGCGAGGTGGCAATACCGATATCGCTGGCTGCCGAACTCCAGCACGTGAAACGCTCCCAAAGATCGTCCAGGTTGAGACCTTGATGTGCGAGCAATGATTCGCCGAGAGCCAACATCATTTGGGTGTCATCAGTGAACTCGCCAGGAGCCCAAGAAAATGATCCGCCCCCTGTCATCTCGCCCACGCCAGTGAGTACGGGTTGGCCAAAGCGTTGCGAGTAGGCGTCGGCAGGTCCGAATTCGAATGGTGCGCCTAAGGCATCACCAACAGCCGAGCCGATCAACGCCCCTAGGGAGCGTTGGAGCATCTCTGGGGTGATTTTTTTTGATGTGAAAGAAAGGGTTGGGGTCATATGGTCTCCTCTGTAGTGGTGGATGGATGGTGGTTGTTAGTTCTTCTTGCTCTCTATTAACGATCCAAAACGCGCAAAATGTGCCGTCCTCAAAAAAGACCTGATCAGGGCACCCAAAGTGGGTTGTGTTGAGTGGCTAACTTGTTGCCAATCGCACCCAGACCTCACAATCACCTGGTGCACCTTTCGAAGTTGGCGACCATTTGGTCTCCCACATTTCGCCCACCTGCAGACCGCGTACACGATGATCGCCGGCACCACGTTCATGGGCCCGTCTGATGTCACTGGCGATTTGGGCCGCCGTGTTCTTGGTATACAACTTGGGGATTAAGTACCAATCCCCAGTACTTCGGGCCTGATCAAGCACCCGTTGCCAAAATGAGCGGCGCTTTGGGCGTTGACGACATGGGGAAGCGTTGAGCGCAGTGGATGAAACGGGATGTGGGGTTTCTTGGAGCATGCATCAATAACGAATGCTGCACACCAAATTGTGCGCATTCTGCAAAACTTTTTACCAGCGTTCGAAAGTCCAAGACGTTGGTTGCCCATTGCTATACGGCATGACCCCGTGAAATGGGCGAGGATCGTCGTCAAAAACAAGGGGCAGAAAGTATCGGTCACCCTCCCACATGGGCAATGCTGCGTCTTCGCGCAACTGCTGATCGGGGTGGCAGGCCTGCAAAATTCGTTCGAGGGCGATCCACTCCAGGTCTCCCTCATTATTGGAAGACCCAGGGTCGCCAATCCAACCATCAATCAAAAAGAGTGGGCTGAACCAATCTTCCCCATTGGGTCCAAAGCCGGGCCACGAAATAGTGCCGCGCATCGTCATCGAGGTGACCTCGATGCCTGCTTCCTCTCGGATCTCACGCCTGATTCCGCTGGCGATATCTTCGTGGGTTTCTAACTTGCCACCGAGACCGTTCCATTTACCAAGATGCTCATCGTGGGAGCGCTTATTGCGGTGAATCAAGAGCACCTCGGAACGTTCGCGATTGATGATGTAGGCGAGGGTGCCCATGATTGGCGTGTATGGCATCACTCTCTTGTATCAGATCGGGCACGGCATACGGTCATGTAGCAGACTGAGAGCATGGGTTTAGTTGATGATTATCGCACTGATGGGGCAGTCATTTTGCGAGCTGTCGTCACACCCAAAGAGATTGAACTGCTGAGCGTTGGCATTGATGCAGTGATTGATTGTCCGAGCCCGCGTGCCAAGGTCGCCAGTGCGAGCGATGATCCAGGTTTTTTTCTTGAGGATTTCACTACATGGCGTGAGCATCGCGAATTCGGCGAATTTTTACGCTCAACTCAGCTTCCTGAAATAGCTGCTTCATTGACTGGCTCGCAAACAATTGGGTTGTACCACGATCATGTTTTAGTGAAGCAAGCTGGCACGCGTCAACGCACTCCGTGGCATCAAGATCAGCCGTATTACGATGTTGAGGGATTCCAAAATGTGAGTTTTTGGATTCCCGTCGATCCAGTGCTTGTTGAGGACTCTCTTGAACTCATAGCTGGTTCACATCTGGGCCCATGGTTGATGCCTCGCTCATTTCTTGATCAACAAGCCCAGTGGTTTCCTGAAGGATCTTTGGTGGAAATGCCGAATTTCGAAAAGGAGCGCGAGTCTCATCGCATTTTGCAGTGGGCGATGGAACCAGGTGATGTCATCGCTTTTCACATGCTGACTGTCCACGGCGCCCCTGGTGTTTCAAGTACAAATTCTCGGCGCGTCTTCAGTTTGCGAGTTCTCGGTGATGACATGATGTATTCACCACGAGATTGGGTGACATCTCCAAACATGAGTGAGATGTTCGCGGGTCAAGAAGAACGAGTGAGTGGTCAACCTCTGCGTGGAAAGTGGTTCCCACAACTTTGGCCTCGATGAGCGAAAGATTTATCTAGTCGGTCGTTGTTGTTGTTGGATCATTGGCGCGTTCGCCCAAGTCAATGAAGAGAGCTTGACGATCTTCGATGATTGGGTACTCGCCATTGGTCGGTGGGGCAAGTTCTTCAATACTGATCGTGCGACCATCGCAATCGGTAAATTTATTCGTGCCCCTTACTTGTTCAATGGGGCATGAAACATCTCGATCGGCGGGGTAGGCGTAGTAGATCAGCCATCCACGTTGTGCATCGGGTCCGTTGTGATCCAGGACGATGGTGCGCTCACCTGAGGTGGTGCCCAGACCGGCAAACAAGACCGGTCCATTGGTGTCAACTGATTCAGCCCAATACTCAACATTGCCGACGGGTAGGCGGTCAGGGATGAAGGTCGTGGTGAGGGTCTGCTCGCCTCCGAGCACGGAAGCGATTCCCCACAAGGTGAGGCCGAAGAGTCCAAAAAAACCGATACCTGCCACAACTGGTCGAACGGCTCTGCCAACTGGTGAACGAAATGTAGGGCGAGCCATAGTGTGAGTCTGCCGAGAAGGTTGGCAACTTCTGAAATCGTTCCTCAGATTTCTAAGATTTTTGAAATATGTGACCTGTCTTGAGTCTGTCAATGTGTGGTCAAGACCCTTCAGGGCGTAGGGTTTCTTCCTTGTGAAGAGGCCATACCGAGTTGTCGTTGCCAAGCCTGGACTTGATGGGCATGACAGAGGCGCCAAGACAATCACTAGAGCGCTCCGTGACCACGGGTTTGAGGTCATCTATACGGGGCTTCACCAGACTCCCGAGCAGATCGCTGAAACTGCTTTGCAAGAAGATGTTGATGCAGTCGGGCTGTCGTTATTGTCTGGTGCCCATCTGACGCTGTTCCCACGGGTGATGGAAGAACTGAAGAATCGCAATATGCAAGAGGCTTTGATTTTTGGTGGGGGAGTGATTCCAGATGCTGATGCACGCGCCTTACGCGAGCAAGGAGTATCGGAAATTTTCGGTCCCGGATCATCTTTGAAAGCCATCGCCCAGTGGTTAGAAATCGCTCTGGACGCACGAGAAGACGCAAGTGAGTGAGAGGAAAGATTTAGATGGACTTGTTTGAATATCAGGGCAAGCAGTATTTCGCCCGTTTCGATATCCCAGTCAGTCGCGGAGGCGCCGCCACAACGGTGGATGAGGCGGTCAAAGTCGCAGATGCGTCTGGTTACCCAGTAGTCGTCAAGGCTCAAGTGCAAGTTGGTGGACGCGGCAAGGCGGGTGGCATCAAGTTGGCCAATAACGCTGAAGAAGCGCGCCTGCATGCCAACAACATTCTCGGTATGGACATTAAAGGTCATGTCGTGAAATGTGTGTGGGTTGAAAATGCCAGCGACATTGACGAGGAGTATTACGCCTCGTTCACACTTGACCGTGCGGCAAAGAAGCACCTGTTGATGTTGTCAGCGCAAGGTGGCGTTGAGATTGAAGAAGTCGCCGAAAAAGATCCCGATGCAATTATCAAATTGCACATTGATCCAGTTGATGGTTTATCGCCAGCAGCAGCTCTCAAGGCCGCCGTTGACGCGAAGATTCCCGCTAAGGCCGTCGATGGCGTGGCCAAGATTTTGGTGCAGTTGTATCGCTGTTTCACCGAAGGCGATTGTGACTTGGCCGAAATCAACCCATTGATCTTGAAGCCGACTGGTGAAGTGCATGCTTTGGACGCCAAGGTCACTCTTGATGACAATGCAGCCTTTCGTCATCCTGAATGGGACGAATATCGCGCTACTGAAGAACTTGACGCGCGTGAACAATTAGCTCGTACTCATGGTCTGCAGTACATCGGTCTTGACGGAACTGTTGGCATTATTGCTAACGGTGCTGGTCTTGCAATGAGCACACTGGACGTCGTCAATCAAGTTGGTGGCACGGCGGCAAACTTCTTGGATATCGGTGGCGGCGCCAATGCTGATGTCATGGCCGCGGCTCTCGAGGTCATCAACTTCGATGAAAAAGTTACGTCTATCTTCATCAACATTTTCGGTGGTATTACTCGTGGCGAAGAAGTCGCCAAGGGAATTGTCGAAGCCTTGTCACGAGTAACCCTAAAGGCACCGATTGTGATCCGTCTTGACGGCACGAACGCCGAAGAAGGACGCAAGATTTTGGCTGACGCTGGAATCCCCGAGTCCACATTGATCTCTAAGCCCACCATGCTCGAAGCAGCTCGCGCTGCTGTCGCTATTTCGAACGGTAAGTGAACCCATGGCAATTTTTGTAAACAAAGACACCAAGGTCATCGTGCAAGGACTCACTGGTGGCCAAGGCAAATATCACGGGCTGCGTAATCAGGCCTACGGCACTCAAGTTGTTGGCGGAGTGACACCAGGCAAGGGTGGCACCGACGTTGAAGGCATTCCAGTTTTCAACTCAGTCGCCGAAGCCGTTGCTGCCACTGGCGCAGACGCATCATTCATCGCTGTGCCACCGAAGGCTGCATCGGCGGCAATCTTGGAAGCTGCTGCTGCGGGTATTCGTTTCATCGTGTGCATCACCGAAGGTATTCCTGCTCAAGATGAAGCCAAGGTTTTCAACACACTCGTGCGCGATTATCCGAAGACGCGGTTACTCGGTCCAAACTGTCCAGGCATTATTAGCCCAGGCAAATGCAATATCGGAATCACTGCTGGTGAAATTGCCGAACTGCCTAAGGCAGGCAAGAAAAATGTCGGCATTGTCAGCCGTTCAGGCACCTTGACGTATCAGGCACTGTATGAACTCAAGCAGCGTGGCATTGGCGTCAGTACTTGTGTTGGTATTGGTGGAGATCCAGTGCCGGGTACCAACTTCATTGATTGCTTGCGCGAATTTCAAAATGATCCAGAGACTGACGCGATCATCATGATCGGCGAAATTGGTGGTTCGGCCGAAGAAGAAGCCGCCGAGTTCATCAAGGCACATGTCACGAAGCCGATGAGTGCTTATATCGCTGGAGTCACTGCGCCAGCGGGCAAGAAAATGGGACATGCTGGTGCCATCGTTTCGGGTGGCAAGGGAACTGCTCAGGGCAAGATGGACGCATTGAGCGCCGCTGGCGTCAAGGTGGGCAACAACCCCACTGAGGCTGGCGACTTGATGGCCGAAATTATTGCTGCCCTTGGCTAACGAACTTTAAAGAAACTGATCTGCGATATTTGCCGGTCTGGGGCTATTGTCAAGCAATGCCCACCGCTTTACTGAGTGTTTTCGATAAGACCGGCATCGTTGAACTGGCCACCGCTTTGTCGGAGGCTGGTTGGGATCTCATTTCCAGTGGAGGCACTGCCAAGGCATTACAGGATGCCGGTCTCGTGGTCACTGACGTGGCTGATCTCACTGGTTACCCAGCGATGTTGGGACACCGCGTGGTGACATTGCATCCGACTGTGCACGCCGGAATATTGGCCGATCTTGACGATGCTTTACATGTGACCGATCTCAAAACCCACAACATTGCGCCGATCGCTTTGGTCGTTGTCAACCTGTATCCCTTTTCAGATAATCCGAGTATTGAACTGATTGATATCGGTGGTCCAACGCTGGTACGCGGGGCAGCAAAGAATCACGCGCATGTTGCAGTAGTTGTGCGGCCAAGTGATTACGCCCGGGTCATTGCAGAAATCCAGAGCACTGGCGCCGTGTCTGTACATACTCGCCGAGATTTAGCCGCAATCGCCTTTACAGAAATTGCCCACTACGACATTGCCATTGCGCGTTGGATGGCTGCACAAGAATCTGTCGATGAATTGCTGCCAGAACATTTGTTGATTGGCACGACGCGAGTTCAAGAGTTGCGTTATGGGGAGAATCCGCATCAGTCAGGAGCGCGTTATCGCTTTGATGGGGGCACGAGTTGGTGGGACACTGCAGTGCAGCACGGCGGCAAAGAGTTGAGCTATCTCAACTTGTACGACACTGAAGCTGCATGGCGATTGGTGAATCAATTTGCGAGTGCATCGTGTGTGATTGTGAAGCACGCCAATCCGTGCGGTGTTGCGGTGTCCACACAAGGTTCAATAGCAGAGGCGTACTCGCTGGCCAATGCCTGCGATCCGGTGAGTGCCTTTGGCGGAATTGTTGCAGCGAACCGCGCGGTCACGCGCGAGATGGCCGAAGCACTTGCTCCAGTGTTTACAGAAGTTGTCGTTGCTCCATCATTTGATGCCGATGCACTGGAAGTTCTATTGGCAAAGAAAAATCTGCGGGTGATTTCTGCATCGACGCCCTCTGCGCGTCGCTTAGATATTCGCTCAATAGATGGAGGGCTTTTAGTGCAAAACGCTGATGCCGTGAATCTTGACCGCAGTACCTGGAAAGTTGTCACCAAAACCCAACCAACCGCGGCGCAATGGGAGGATCTCGCTTTTGCTTGGCAGGTATGTGCTGTGGTGAGTTCCAATGCCATCGTGTTCGCCAAGGATCAACAAGCCTTCGGCATCGGAGCGGGTCAACAAAATCGCTTGGACTCGGCGCGCATAGCAGCCGAGCGTTCGGCTGGACGAGCACTTGGCGGAGTGTGCGCTAGTGATGCGTTTTTCCCATTCCGTGATGGTCTCGATGCCACGGCAGCGGCTGGAATCAAGGCTGTGATTCAGCCCGGTGGAAGTGTGCGCGACGAAGAAGTCATTGCGGCCGCTGATGAACATGGCATAGCTATGGTCTTTACATCAGAGCGCCACTTCAAGCACTGAGCTGTTGAGTTCTAAGGATTGCTTTGAGCAGTCTTGGTTTCTTTAGCCTTTTGAATGGCTAGCGGAATAATTCCAACAACCAACCCAGAAATAATCAGTGCTGAGGCGAGGGCGCCTGAACTAGTGGGTTTGATGGTTGCAATAAAAAACCCGCTGATTCCGATGGAAGTGGTTGCGGCGCCCCACCATGTCAAAGCCCGACGCTGTCCGTTGGAACCGACGTAACAGATGGCTATTCCTGCGATGGCTCCAAGGATTCCTGCACCAGCGTTGGCCATGCGCACAGCCATGAGCAATGAACCAATTAAGACTGCGACTATACCTGCGGGGATCAAGGACGTTCCCACTGCGTTGTAACCTCGCCGATCAAGTGTTGCTACGCCAAAAATCAGGGCCGAACCAAGGATGAGATAGACGGCACCCTGCTTGCCAAGGAAGTCAGCAACACCTCCTGGCAAGTCTGAAAAAATCGTGTCCTCAAAGCACTCATCGGGTATGTCTCCACCGTCGTAAAAAAATTCATTACATCGGTCCGCTGTCAAAACTTCCCCGCCTATGAGCGATGAACAACCAAAAATGAGGGCCAATGCGGCAAATGCCAAGAAAATTGATCGCCCGCGATAACCAGGAAGGACCCAGACAGCGATGTGAGCAATTGCGGTCAGGATCAAACCTAACCCAGCGTTCATTTGAGTGTCGACAACCAACACGAGACAAAAAGTAAGAAGACTTGTAATTCCGATTCCCACCGCCGCAGCATGAAGTTCTGTTGATTTGGAAGTTTTGAGGCGGACAGCTAATCCAATTCCAAACGCAACAATTGCAGCAACGTAGGCGCCAGCAGGTGAGTCTGAATCGCCAGTCAGCAATGCAATCCAGCCAAAGGCGATGAGAGCGCCAGCAAGTCCGCAAAGCGCCTGATTGAGACTTGGGTGACGACGCGTTTTTGCATCATTGCCAAGGCTATTGAGGAAGTCCCATAGGTTGAATTTCACCCCTTGTGAGACACCTGTAGCGGGTGTGGGTGGCGATGGAAAGGGCAGATTTGATTCACTCATTATCGCTCCTAGGGTGCTCGCACTGATCGATATGTGACTTCACGCATGACACATAATTTGACTTAAGCATGACACATAATTCGGACGCGATAACAGATTTCGTAGAGAATTTTATAGCAGGAAGCGATCACAGCTTTCGCCTCTAAACTGTCCTGATGGCGCGCATCTCCGACCTCATCGCTGCTGGTCGTACTTACTCATTCGAATTTTTCCCGCCTCAATCTCAGGCGGCCCAAATGTCCTTGGGTCGTGCTATCGCCGAGCTGTCCCCCTTGGCTCCGAGTTTTGTCAGTGTGACATACGGTGCGGGTGGCAGTACGCGCGAACGCACTCGTGAAGTTGTGACCTGGGTGCGCAAAGAAACCGACATCACGCCGATGGCTCATCTCACTTGCCAAGGTCATCGTCGTAGCGAAATCAAAGAGATTCTTGACAACTACGCCGATGCTGGCGTGGAAAATATTTTGGCTCTCGGTGGAGATGTCCCTTTGGATGGGGAAGTCCAGCCCAGCGACTACACCTTTGCTAGTGATTTGCTCGACGATGTTCTTGCGGACGGACGTTTTTCAGTGGGTGTTGCGGCCCACCCAGAACTTCATCCGCGATCACCAGATCGCGCAACTGATCGCCGATATTTAGCAGACAAGCTTGGTCGCTCAGATTTCGCTATTACACAATTCTTTTTTGAGGTCGATGTCTATGTTCGCATGGTTGATGAACTGCGGGCCTTGGGTGTAGATAAGCCCGTTCTTCCAGGGATCATGCCAGTGACCAACAAGAGTCAGATTTTGCGCATGGCAGCGATGTCTGGTGCCGCCTTTCCCGAATGGCTGGCACAGCGTTTGGAGGCCTTTGAAGACCCCGAAGATATTCGTCGCGTCGGTGTTCAAGCAGCGACTGAATTAGGTCAAGCGTTGTTAGACGCTGGCGCTCCGGGATTGCACTTTTATACCTTGAACCGCAGTACGGCGACGCGTGAGATTTATGCCAACTTGGGTCTTCCCGTCGAGCAATAGCAAAACTTACTGGCGACCTATATGGTTGAGCTATGACCACATACGACAAGATTTATATCAACGGTGCATGGGTTCCCTCGCAAGGTAAGGGCGTCCTCGAAGTCACCAACTCGGCGACCGAAGAAATCATCGCCACAATCCCCGATGGAACTGCTGGTGATGTTGACAAAGCTGTGGCTGCGGCTCGGGCAGCCTTTCCCGCTTGGAGCAATCTGCCCAAGGAAACTCGCGCCGAGTACTTGATGAAGATTTACGCCGGCTTAGAAGAGCGAACACAGGAAATTGCTGAAGCAATCGCTCGTGAAGTTGGTATGCCAGTGGGCATGTCCACGATGATTCAGGTGGGCCTGCCAAAGGGCAACTTCGCTATTGCTGCTGGCTTGTTATCAACCTATGAATTTGAGCAACAGATCGGCAACTCGCTTGTCGTACGTGAGCCACTTGGCGTCGTGGGATGTATTACTCCCTGGAACTATCCGTTACATCAGATCGCTTTGAAGATTGCGCCTGCGATGGCCGCCGGCAACACGGTTGTTGTCAAGCCATCGGAAGTTGCTCCGATCAATGCGTTCATGCTCGCCGAGATCATCCACGCCGCTGGCGTGCCAGCGGGCGTCTTCAACTTGGTCACCGGTGTCGGTCCAGTTGTCGGAGAAGCCATTGCTGCTCACCCTGGTGTTGACATGGTCAGTTTCACGGGCTCAACTCGCGCTGGCAAGCGCGTTGCTGTCGTGGCTGCAGAAAATGTGAAGAAGGTTTCACTTGAACTCGGTGGCAAGAGCCCGAATCTGATTCTCGATGATCTTGATGAAGCAGGTTTCGCTAAAGCTGTTGGTGCTGGTGTTGGCAAGTGTTTCGCTAACTCTGGTCAAACCTGCAGCGCTTTAACTCGCATGTTGGTCCCACGCAATCGCTTGGCTGCCGCTGAGCAGATTGCCGCTGCCGCCGCCGCTAAGTTCACCACTGGTGACCCCTTTGACGCTGCTTCACGTTTAGGACCTTTGGTTTCAGCCGTACAGCGCGATCGCGTTCGGGGCTTCATCCAAACTGGTATTGACGAAGGAGCCACACTCGTGATGGGCGGCGCTGCAGTACCTGAAGGTCTTGACATCGGCTTTTATGTTCAGCCAACAATCTTTTCTGGCGTGACTCGGGAGATGACGATTTTCACTGAGGAGATCTTTGGGCCCGTGTTGTCGATCATTGCCTATGACAGTGAAGAAGAAGCCATTGAAATCGCTAACGACACTGTCTACGGTCTTGCCGCTGGCGTCTGGGGCAGTGATGTGGAGCACGCTAAGAAAGTTGCTCGTCGGCTTCAGGCAGGTCAGGTCGAGGTCAACGGTGGATCGTTTAACATCGCCGCGCCATTTGGTGGTTACAAGCAGAGTGGACTTGGACGTGAAGGTGGCACCTTCGGACTTGAAGAGTTCTGCGAAGTGAAAGCAATGCAACTCTGATTCACGGCAGACTTGGGATCTGATGGCCCCGACAACTGAAACTTCTCGATCACAACAGATCAGTCGGGTGCCGTATCTCCCTGGCCTTGACGGTCTGCGTGCTCTTGCAGTCATAGCGGTGATCATCTATCACGCCAACTCGGCCTGGTTGCCCGGCGGATTTCTTGGTGTTGAGGTTTTCTTTGTCATTAGTGGATATTTGATCACCCTGTTGCTTGTCGCTGAAGAAGAACGCACAGGGACGGTGAGTTTGCGCGACTTCTGGTTGCGCCGGGCGCGCCGTTTGCTACCGGCATTATTCACAATGATGGTGCTCTTGATCATGTGGACATCGGTGCGCGAGCGCGATGCGCTTGGTTCATTGCGGGGCGATGTAATAGCGGGAACTTTGTACGGTTCGAACTGGTTTCAGGCCTGGCAGGGTGCGGGCTACACGGCGGCTAATGATTTTGCTCCGTTGCGCCATTTGTGGTCACTTGGAGTTGAAGAACAGTTTTATCTTGTGTGGCCTGTCATCATGCTCATCATTCTTCGACAGGGTCGCGATTCGTTACCCCGTGTCGCTACATGGTTCGTTGGCATAGCTTTCGTGATTGCTGGACTCGTTGCAATTCTGATGCCAAGTGGGCGCATCGGCGATAGTTGCACGTCAACGCCAAGTGCTTTCTGGAATATCGGGGACCGCTGTCTGAGCAAGATCGACTTGCTCTACCTATCAACACCGACGCGTGCCACGGGGCTACTCCTCGGTGCAGCACTCGCCATCGTTTGGCGACCGTACGCCTTGTTGCGCGGTCCGATGAAACGAAAAGGTAAATTGATGGACCCAATCGCCGTATTGGGCCTGATTTTATTGGTGTTTCTAGTCAGCAAGGTACACATCGTGCATCTTGTGGGTGAAGATGGCTTACACGCTGACCCATGGTTGTTTCGCGGTGGATTGCTGCTCACGGGTGTCGCTACGTTAATGATTATTGCCGCAGTTGCTCACCAGAAGGCGTTGACTGGACGCATCTTAGGCAATGTGGTTTTGCGCGTGATCGGCGAGCGTTCCTACGGTTTGTATCTTTATCATTGGCCGATTTTTCAGGCCATCAGACATGAAACCGGGATCGCCCTCAAACCCCATGAGTTTGTCGTTGGCATTTTGATCACAGTTCTCGTCGCTGAAGGCTCATATCGCCTGATTGAGTTGCCGATACGCGAGAGGCGTTTGCGGGAATCTCTTCGTTCGTTGTTGCGCGGTGGTCCGCAGGCAATGCAAAGACGCAGTTCTTTCGCTGCCATCACGGCCTGCTCTTTGCTCTTGCCTATCTTTGCCGTTGTCAGTCTGGCCACGGCTGATGAGCGACCCAATGAAGTGCAGGCTTCACTAGATGCTGGCGATGATGCAGTCACCGATGTTCTTGATGAATTGACTCCCGACATTTCGTTGAGCCCCAGTACTTCGCTTGCTGTGGAAGTGCCAGTTTCTACAACATCTTTTGTGCCACCGTATTATCAAGTCTTCGCCTTAGGTGACTCGGTGATGAAAGGGGCAGCTCCTGCATTGGCCGATCTCGGCATCGTTGTCGACGCGGTTCAAGACCGTCAGGGAAAAATGGGAGCCGATATTTTCAACCAGTTGCAGGATCTGAGGGTGACGATGGACGCGGTGGTGATCCATCTCGGTACCAACGGTCCGATGAGCCAGAAAACTCTTGACTCAATGATGGATGCCGTCGCTGGTGTGCCGAGAGTTGTCGTTCTGACGGGCAAGGCGAATCGCAGTTGGACGGATGAAAATAATAAAAGAATTCGCGCTCTCCCATCGGCATATCCGAACGTCGTTGTTTTGGACTGGGAATTGGTAGCGACCTTATGTGAGGGCAGATGTTTGACTGCCGATGGGATCCATCTCGATCGCGACGGCATGAAGTACTACGCCGCAGAAATCTGGAAGGCCCTTGGGCGCGAAATCCTGTCAAATTAGGCACCTTTGACGCCCAATATTGCTCAGCGTTTTCAGGATTTGCTTCTCGGCGACCTACGCTCTAACACATGACTTTGAAAACTCCCGTACGCGTTGCAGTGACCGGTGCTGCCGGTCAAATTGGTTACAGCCTCCTCTTTCGTATCGCCTCAGGAGCAATGCTCGGACCCGATACGCCAGTGATCCTGCAGTTGCTGGAAATTACGCCTGCTCTCAAGGCTCTTGAAGGGGTCAAAATGGAACTTGACGACTGTGCCTTCCCATTATTGGCTGGCGTTGTCGGCACCGATGATGCTGATGTGGCCTTTGGAGATGCTGATGTAGCCCTTCTCGTGGGCGCTATGCCCCGCAAGGCTGGTATGGAACGAGCAGACCTTTTGAGCGCCAATGGAGGCATTTTTAAGCCCCAGGGCGAGGCGCTTTCCCGCAGTGCCAAGCGCGATATCAAAATTCTTGTGGTCGGTAACCCCGCTAATACCAATGCTTTGATCGCTCAGCAGAATGCCAAGACTTTGGATGCCAGTCGCTTCACCGCGATGACCCGTTTGGACCATAATCGTGCGGTCAGCCAAATCGCCCAGAAACTTGCTCAGCCAGTCACCGCAGTCACGAAGATGACGATCTGGGGTAACCACTCCACGACTCAATATCCAGATTTGTTCCACTGTGAAGTGGGCGGCAAAAACGCTTATCAGGCTGTCAACGATCACGCTTGGGTGGATGGGACTTTCATTCCGTCTGTTGCCAAGCGCGGGGCGGCAATCATTGAAGCTCGTGGTGCATCATCAGCAGCGTCAGCAGCAAACGCAGCGATTGATCATGTACGCAGTTGGGCTCTTGGGACCGATC
Organism: uncultured Actinomycetes bacterium; assembly: GCA_937902105.1. GTDB lineage: Bacteria > Actinomycetota > Acidimicrobiia > Acidimicrobiales > Ilumatobacteraceae > Casp-actino8. The sequence goes on along the minus strand of CALGTP010000021.1, from coordinate 5,497 downwards.
CCGGCGATTGGGTGTCAATGGCGATACCGAGTGACGGCAGCTATGGCGTACCAGAAGGTTTGATTTCCAGTTTCCCGTGTGTCTGCAAAGACGGGGTGTACAGCATCGTCCAGGGACTTGATATTGACGCTTACAGCCGCGGAAAGATCGACGCTTCAACCGCCGAACTAGCCGAAGAGCGTGACGCCGTTCGCGACCTCGGCCTCATTGGTTGAACTGGTGGCGGGTTATACCCGTATACGGGTATAACCCGCCACCAGTTCAACCAAGAATGGGTTAACTGACTGCTACTTGGCAGGCAATGCGCAGCATTTGATCGACACCTTTTTTCAAATCCTCGTCAGAGATCCGCTCAACGTTGCCGGCGTCGGGGTCAATCACATCGCTCACGGTCATCATCGCCAGTGCCTGCATTCCCTTCATGGTGGCCACGGTGTACATCATCGAGGCTTCCATTTCGACGCCCAAGTGCCCGAGGCGGCGCCACAAGCCAAAGGTATTTGGGTCAGGATCATAAAACAGTCCACTGGTCACAATCGGACCGACAAAGACGCGATCACTCACTGCGCGACTGAGTCGGGCGGCCACCTCCACCAGAGAAAATGTTGCTGTTGGAGCAAAGCCTTCCATCCCCGCATAGCGAATCGGCGTGCGGTCATCGGCAGATGCGCTGACAGCGATAATCGTGTCGGCCATGCGTAAATGGGATTGCAGCCCGCCACAGGTGCCCACCCGGACAAGGCGTTTGGCTCCCAACATGGCCAGCTCTTCAAAAATGATTCCGGCACTCGGGGCTCCCATGCCAGTTGTTTGCACACTGATCGGTTTTCCTTCAAAGGTGCCTGTAAAGCCCAACATTCCGCGTTCTTCATTAACCAAACGGGCGCCTGGATCAAAGAAGTTTTCGGCGATGTATTGGGCTCGGCGAGGGTCGCCAGGGCACAAAACGGCTGGCGCGTAGTCACCTGGTTCGGCTCTTAAGTGGATAGGCATGTTTTCACAGTAGGCGCGCCCGTTACTCTCTCAATGTGTTTGCTGAGCAAATGATCAATACCCATCTCTATAACTTGGCCGACTTGGCCTTCATTGAGCATTGCGCGCAACAGATGAGTAACGAAGGGGTATGTATTTTGCCCGAGTTTTTGAACCCATATGCGGTTCAAGTTGTGCGGCATGAGGCAGACGAACTAGTTCCCATTGCATTTCGTTCTTCGTCGAATGCCACGCCATATCTCGGACCAGCAAACGAAGAATTTCCTGTCGGGCACCCGCGTCGCACTTTGACCCAGGGTTCTGTCGAAGTCATCGCCTATGACCAATTTCGCGCCAATGATTCGCTCCGTGCGCTATATGAATGGGAACCACTACTCGAGTTCATCCGAGGTTGTTTGGGTCTTCAAAAGTTGTATCGCTATGGAGACCCGTTAGGTGCTCTGAACTTGGCGGTTATGCGCTCTGGCGATGCTTTGGGTTGGCATTTTGATATGGCCGATTTCGTTGTGTCGATTGCAATTCAGTCGTCGATCAAGGGCGGGGAGTTCGAAAACGCTAAGCAAATCAGGTCAAATGATGATGAGAACTACCCAGCAGTTCAACGCGTGTTGAATGATCAGTCGCCAGATCTGGTGCGCACCGAACCAATGACGCCGGGAACTTTAATGTTATTCAATGGTCGCTGGAGCATGCACCGAGTGACGGCGATTGAAGGAGAACGAGCGCGCTATGTTGCTCTCTTGGCGTACGACACCAAGTCGAACACTGATTCTTCGGAGACTTTAAAAATGTCGCGCTACGGACGTTTACCGAGCACGATGAAGAGCGTTCACTAGGAGATTGATGATGAAAAAAACTTTTCAAGTTGGTGAAGGATTTTTCGGCGAGGGAGTCAATGCCGCGCATATCAACACTGTGTTGGGTCATAAAAGTGGTCCCGCAGGAATTTCTTTTATAAATTCTTTAGCGTCACCAACGATTGGCCATATTCCTTTTTTGGTGGTGTGGAAACCCAATATGCCGGTCTCGCCGGCCACCTTGTTCGTCAACAAGTCAGCCATTGCGGGGGAGCGACATGGTGAATTGACATGGGGTGCGGCACAGGCCGGTGTGGCCCATGGGGTGACTGAATACAGTGCCGAAAGATTCAAAAAAATCGGCTCATCGGACGCATTTGTCCTGCTCACAGCGGTATGGGTGAATCCAGAGGCCGATGATGAGCAAGCTGTTTACGCCAATAATCGCAGTGCAACTTTGGCGGCTCTGCGCCAAGGAGCAGCCACTTCTCAGGAGTCAAAAGCGCTGCTTGATTTTCGATCTGGGGGCGTTGCGGCCAATCCTTACTTCGGTGGTGACTGACGCGCTGACTGTTCATATTCTTGCGCGAGCCCCTCTCTCAGGACTTTCGCGATATTTCCCCTTGCATTGGGGGGTCGTTATCGGTCAGAATGACAAGCATGTAGTTAGACGGGTGGCTCGGCCCTGCGAATTTCGCGGACAGAACCACCCTTGAGTGACCTGCGGGTCAGGATGGCAAGGCAGCCATATGAACGAACCAATGATCGACAACAACTGGCAAAATGACGCGAACTGTCTCGGCGTTGACCCCGACCTCTTTTTCCCTGAGCGAGGGGCATCAACTCGAGAAGCCAAGGAAGTTTGCAAGGGTTGTGTCGTGCGCATGGAGTGTTTGGAATTTGCCCTAGTGAATGGCGAAAAGTTCGGCATTTGGGGCGGACTGTCAGAACGTGAGCGTCGCCGTCTGCGTCGCCAACGTGCTCAGTCAAATCGCCGTATCGCCACTGCCTGATCTGGTTTTAGAAGTGGTAGCCGTGTGATCGGCGATATTCGATCGTTGTCTCAACGCCGAGGCCTAGTTTGTCCCAACGTTCGGAAGAAATTTTCTTCAGCGCGGCTTCGCTCAGTAAACCAACTAGCTCACAATGATCAATATCAGCCTGCATAAATGGGACTAATTGGGCGATACGGTCAAAAGCAATATCGGGTCCTATGCGTAGTGGATCAATTAAATTCATACTGATTTGCCAACGATCACCAACGTTGAGTGCGAGTGTACGAATGCCATCTCCGCGCACCTGGCGCGCTAGAGCGTGAGATGTTTCGGCGGTTGTATCACTGCTCATCCACACGTTGTAGGCAACTAATAAGCCACGCGCCCCAACGCATATCGCTCCCGCAGTTGAGTGTCCGTCGGGACCACCGCGATCGGGCATCAACGACGACCACGCTTGGCGCCGAATGTCCGGCAATGACTTTTCAGTGCCGTATAAAAAACATGGCACGCCGAGCGTCGTCACAGCCCATTGCGCGAACTCATCTCTGGCCTGTGTGGCTTCGAACATCGTTGAACCAACAAGTGGAACAAAGGGCACAACATCAACGACGCCGAGTCGCGGGTGCACACCTTGGTGATTCTCAAGATGGAGCAGTTCAACTGCACATTGACTCAGTCGGCGGGGTGCGGAAATCCCCAGCAGAGTAAACACACTGCGGTTATGGTCGCCATCGATGTGCACATCAAGAAGATCCTCGCCACAAGCTTCTGCAAGAGTGCTCAATAGTTTTAGATTGCGACCCTCGCTGATATTCACGACGCATTCAAGCACGTCAGTACTGTGGCACATCGGTTGCTCATAGTGCTGTTTGGTACGCCAGCACTCACAAAGGGGTAGCCGTGATGAGTCAAGGGTGCTACTCTCAGGACATGATCGCAGCCCTTGGAACTCCTGAAATTCTTGGTATTTGCATTGTTGTCGCCGTTCTTTTTGGCGGAGCAAAGATTCCCAAATTTGCCCGAAGCCTTGGACAGGCTCAAAAAGAGTTCAAGAAAGGCCTTGAAGAGGGCGCCAAAGAAGACGGTGCTTCCAAGTCTGAATGACCACTTGCTGGTCTGAGGATCGGCAACGAGTTGAAATTTTGGGATCAGGCGGCGCGAACAGTGATCCGGCGTCTTTTGCCAATACGGCGGCGCTCACGCTCGCTGCACCCACCCCACACCCCGTGGTCGATGTGGTTTTCCAGTGCATATTCCAAGCATGGTGCCGTGACCGAACACGTGGCGCAGATTTTCCGGGCCCTGTCAACGCCGACGCCGTCGCTGGGGAAAAACGTGTTAGGGGGGTAGGCGCGACATGCACCATCTGCCATCCAAGAGGCAATTGAATCTTCATTCATGTTGTATTTCTCCTTGTGCGAAGGTGGTTTCCGCCCGCTTCGCCCTCTGAGAAGTCGATAACCCCCTAGTCACTATGAGACGTTCATAGTGAACCCGTGAGTTCCCAACCACGATCAGTTAAGCACGCAGATGAGCGCAGAACCAGTCAGGACCCGTTCTCACGGGGCAATGTCGCCGATAGAGTTTGGCTGACCAGCACTTTCCCGAGAAAGATATTTTTTGGTTTCGCCGCCAAAGAAGGCCTTTTGGGGCAAGTTTTGGTCGTTTACCAAGAAGGAGTTCGCCATGTCAGATGTCCAGACCTCACACGAACCGGCACGCGCCCACGTTCGCATCGTGTTTCTCGGACCAGTGTCACCGCACTGGGACATCGTGGGCGATTTTGGTGATCGAACCGTGATTGAGGAATTCCGTACCCGAGCCTTGGCACGTTTAGTTCTATTGCCTTATACGGATCCTCAGTTCAAGCGCAACCGTGAGCGAATTGCGCGAGACGGAGAACGCGAACATGTCACTGTCGAATGGGATCTTGGATTTGACGAGGATCTTTCCTGAACATCAGGTAAACAAGAGCGCACCGTGAGTGGTGTCACTATTGAATGGGATCCCAGTGGATCATCGTTTATTAAACCGAGAACTGAGTTGGCTTGATTTCAATGAGCGCGTCTTGCGCTTGGCCACTGAACCAGGGATTCCACTTCTTGAACGGCTGAAGTTCTGCGCCATCTTCTCGTCCAACTTGGATGAGTTTTTTCAGGTTCGTGTTGCGGCAATGAAAGATCAAGAAGCCGCCGGCATCACCTCGCTGTTACCCGATGGCCTCACACCTGCGCAACAATTGGCGCAGGTTCATGAGCGGGTCCAAGAATTATGTCAACGGCAACAACGTTTGTTATTCGATGTCCTACTTCCGCAACTAAAGCGCGAAGGTGTTGAGTTATGTGAATGGCACGAACTATCAGAATCGGAAGTCGCTTATCTAAAAGATTTTTATGATCATCGGATATTCCCGATCCTCACACCTCTAGCCGTTGATCCTGCTCATCCGTTTCCTTACGTGTCAAATCTCGCTTTCAGCGTGGCGACAATTGTCCGCGATCCCGCGACCCATGAACAACGTTTCGCCAGAGTCAAAGTTCCTACTCTTTTCCCACGGCTTCTGGCATTACCTGGTGGGAGCAGATTCATTCCAGTTGAGTCAGTCATCATTGAGTTTTTAACAACTCTTTTCCCTGGTATGGACATTGACGAGGCGACGATTTTTCGTGTCACACGTAATGCCGACTTGGCTCTTGAGGATGAAGACGC
>CALGTP010000020.1 GCA_937902105.1 uncultured Actinomycetes bacterium | reverse complement strand
GGTCCGTGACGTTCAAGAGAATCTCATTCTCCTGCGCATGGAGACGCACAATGTGCCGGCGCTCCATACCGCATATCGTGATTTGTTCGTCTTATCAACCGACAATCTTGTCAACGAGAACGACGGCGAGATGATTTGCCGGCCGCCTTCCAAGGGCGGCCCGTACATGAGGGTGCAGGTCATCAACCCCGACTACCCTGATGGGCGCGTGGTTCTCAGCGAGAGGGTCCCTCTACGCTTCAAGCCACTCGCGGCTGCCGAGATTCCGATCGCCGTGCGTCGTCCTGACGAGCCATACCTCGTGGCGGTGTTGCGACCATCACGTACCTCTGCCAACGGCCCGGCTGCACTCGCTGTGCAGAGTGCGATCCGGATTGCGAACCAGCCGCCAGCCGCACTCCTGCCACATGTCGCATTGGTCGCAGCACGCGGCGACAATCCTCCCGCGACTCGTCCCGAGCTTCCATTTTCCGTCGGTCCTCGGCCACACTGGGATTCGGACTCGCTGCGGCGTGCTCGGCTGCTGTGGTACATTGCCGGCTTGGATCTGGCATTCCGAGCTGCCCGGCTCGTTGACATTGTGAACACCTACCCCCTCCGAGATGATCTCGACGTAGAGCTTCCACCGGATCTCTTATCCAGTGTGGCCCCAAGCTACTTCGAATGGGACGACCGGCAGTCTGGCATCATCTACGAAGACGTTTTCCGCCGCATGATTCAGCGGTACTCTCGTACGCTGGTCAACGGACCACCTGCCATACCATTCGCATGGCTTGGCTGCAGTGCGGCCCAAGTGCTCGCCGAGGTCGAGCAACAGCTGTCCATGCTGGTGCAAGGGTTGGTCGCTACCCGCAGAGATGGCGAGCAACATCAACTGGCCATCCTGCGCCCCTCCGACTCTTCGTCCGGTGGCCCGGTCGCCGTGGCCGTGCGCGACACTCTTCGAGCTACCCTGGCACCTCCGGTGGACATGACGTACGATGCCGAGGGTCCAATCGCCGTGCCCGAGTCCAACGAGCCCTGCCGGCTACAGCGATTCGTTGCTGATCTGAATCTGCAGCCCCGCGCTGCCCGGTTAGTTGCCGTCGTGGACACTTACCCTCACGGCGATCTCGACATGGAGCTTCCCCCAGATTCTTTCTACGGCGTCTCTCCGGATTACTTCGAGTGGGACGACCGACAATCTGGCGGCATTTACCGCCGGATGATCCAGCGCTACTCCCGGCAATTGGTCGACGGACCGCCTGCGCTTCCATACGAGTGGCTCGGCTGCGGTGCGGCACAAGTTCTTGCTGAGGTTGAGCGACACCTGTCCATGCTGGTGCAAGGGCTTGTCAAAGCCCGCAGCGACGCCGTCGACGGTGATGGCGCCACTTCGTTCACTTGCCTGCCACCCAACTCGCCGATCACGCCGCTCTCTTACGACGACGACGACCCGAGTTCGGAGGACCTTGTCGGCTCCTCAGCTGCACAGTCTCCGACCGCGCACCTCTCCGTCGCCTCGAGTCCCACGGACACGACGGTCGACAACGACAGCTGCCTCTTTGCCGATGACCTCGTCATCGCTAGCGCCTCAGAGCTGCCGGCTGCCAAGGTGCCGACCGCCGCCGCGTCGCCACCTGCCGACCCGACCGGCTGCAAGTCCATGATTATTGCCCGGACGGACCGCCGTGCGCCCGACGATGGCGACGCCGGGCCTACTGCGGGCGCCATGTCTACGTCGCACAAGCGAACTAAATCAGCCCCGGCGTCGTCTGCCACAGCTGATGTCCACGTGTCCGGCTCCGGCACAGGGACTACTTGTGCCTCCGAACTTTCCTGGCTCACCGAGACCGAGCTTACCATCATCGACTACCACACCTGGGTCACTGACCTCGGTGTGAAACCATCCGGCTACGATGCTGTCTGCATGCCAGCCGTCACCGTCGGTGAGGTCAGCCATGCAGATGACGGCACCTCTGCTCGGGGTGCCGCCATCAGCCGGGAACCGGCAGCCGCTCCCGGGCCCTTCGGCCCTCTCGCGGATGCCGGCAACTATATACCAACTACGCGAACTCGCCATCGGCCCGCTGACAGGACCGCTGCCGGTGCTGCCATTGTTTTTGCGCTTTGTATGTGCCTGCACCAAGTCCCCGGCCGCCCATGCCTCGGCCGTCCGGCTCCCGGCTCCGCCACGTGCACGGACTGCCTCGTTTGCTCCGACGGCTGCCCGTGCGTCAATAGTACCCGGCCGCCCTTCTACTCCGCCGTCGTTCCACCGGCGCGCCACCAGTGGCCGACCGGGACGACTAGGGCTGTGTTCTTGGACCCGGCGGCTGGCACTTGCTCATACTCGATTTCTCGCCTCACCGCAGCGACCGATGCCGTCTCGCTCGCATGGGACGTGCTACCGCCGGAAGTTGCTCTTGCCGACGTGATACGCGCATATCCGCACCTGTTACCACGCTTGATCTATGTGCAAGTCGTCGCGGGAACACTCGTCACCCCTGAGCTCGTCACCGGCATGCTCTCTTCGCTGTGCGACGCCGCCGTTACCGACGTTGTCGAGATGATGTGCGGACCGTGCTGCACTACCATCACTTGCCGCTCCGGCAAGAAGAAGAACCCGCATAGGCGGCGCATCGGCGGCGTCCTGTGCCCGGTCACCTATGAAGCGGCCGTCGCGGATGTCTTCTATGCCAGCCTCTTTGACACCATCCGATTCATTCGCTCCGCGAACCCTCGGTGCTCGTTCATCCTGGAGAGCCCCGCTGATAGCTTGCTCCGCGAGCTGCCACAGATGCGGGCACTGCTGACCGACATGCCGGCTACCTTTGTCGTCCACGATCATTGCGTGCTCGCCTGCACACCCATCGATCACTGGCACGGATCCACGAACAAACCGACCCAGTATGCCGTCTTCGGCTATGACACAGCTTCCTTGTCAGTCTCATTTCGGTGTGCAAAACTCGGATGCCCGCACCGTCTCTCCCTTGATGCCGACGCCCGCCACTGCCTTGTTCAACAGCAGCCGGCGAAGCGGCACCGCCAGGAAGGCCAGGTGCGTGTGTGTGCCGAGTCCGCTGCACGCATACCGGTTGGCGTCTTTGACATTGCCTTCCCTCTCTCGGCACGACTGCATCCGTCGCCGACGTCCGGGCCGGTAGCACCGATGCCGTCCGCGGCGCCAGCGTCACAGCCGGTCGATCTTCCACCGTACGGGGCGTACCTCAGTCTTCGCATGCCACCCGACCATCGCCTACGCCGACTCACGCCACTCACTAGCGTGTACAACGCGACCACACTCCATGCTGTGTGCGGTCACACCCTACGAGGTCAGCGTCTCGCCGACTCCGCTAACCAGTGGCAAGGGTTCCGAATGATCAATTCCTCCGGACAGCTGATATCGGCACCCAACATCACGGCAGCGGATGTCCGTCTTGACGCACACTGTGACATCTGCACCCGCACTCAGATGCAAGCCGCCCCTTCTCACAGCGTTCACCCACGTGCTGGACGCCAACTCACTGCCCCCGTCGCCTGTCCTGCACCCTTCGGGCTCGCCGACATCTCCGTCTCGTTTCTTGGTGTCTGCACACCGTGGTACTCCGAGCCGGTGCCGATCCCGACATGGGGCCAGTGGCTGCTGCCCACTGAATTCTGTCCAATGCCGGCGCTAGTCGCCCTTCCCGCTCTTGCGCCGACCATGGGATCCACGCTCCCGGACGAGGGCGAGGCCACCTTCACTGACTCGTCCGACTACGACACCCAGGGCCCTGGCTGTTGCCCCGACTCATCTGACTCTGACTCAGAGGCGGAGCGTGACGTCGACACCATACCTACTGTGCCTAACATCTCTGACCGTGTCTACACACATCCCAACGCCCTCGGTCCCGAATGCCGGACGTTCGCCGCTCTGGAATTGCTCCCCGATCACATGAAAAAAGGCCGACTTGCACACTTCGACATCGTCCACAGTGAGTTGGCCTCGCCGGGCCATCCATTGAAGGCTGGTGTCAAGCATTTCCTCGTATGCGTCGACGTTGGCACCCTCCATGTGTCGTTTCGCCCCCTTCGATCCACGAAATGCATTGCCCGCGCTTACCGGGAGTTGGCCATCGAGCAAGGATGGACCACTCAGAATCATGTGTGCCACTGTGTAACGGATGGCGAACCCGGCCTGATGGCCCCGGTTCGTGCGGCAGCGGCAGCAATGGGGCAATCTTTCGACACACTCCCGCCTTATGCTGCCAACACGAACCATGCTGGTAGCCACATCATCAAGCATATTAGGGCCGCCGTGCGAGGCTTCATTCTTGGCGCCTCCGAACATCCCATGTCCGTCGTTAACGGCTCTTTCGAGGCGTACGCATGGGCGCAAGCTGTTCTCATGCATAACATTGCGTCGATCGCAGGGCATCCGCTTCACTTCTCGCCGTACCGACTTGCCAACGGGATCAACCCTGTCTTCAACTCCGTCCCCTTTGGGGCCCAGGTATACGTCCACATTCCGAAGGACGCTCGAGCCGGCGCTCGGAACCGCGGCGACAATCCCGCCGCGAACCGCTCCGAGCTCGCAGTTGCCATCGGTCCTCGGTCACAACGGGACTCTCTGCCGTTGGTTCTCACATCACGGAACACCACCAAATCCAGTCGAACGACCTATCTCGCGCCGGACGACAGTCCCCTCGGTGTTCTCGGTGTCGTACCACCTCCAGTGCCCATATCTGTTGCCACACACATTGATGCCGCCATCGCTAATGTTACTGAGCAAGTGCGCCATAACCAGCGCGTGAAAGACATACAACGCGCCGCCAACACAATGTGCACTGCTCATGATGCATCAATTGTTCTCAGTGCCGGTCCACTCATCGATCGTGCCAAGTCCCACATTTCTCGTCGCTGCAAGGACGTCGTTGGTCTCAACATCTCTGACGCACTGCACTCCACCTTTTCGAAACCCGACGGCGCCACCGTACCGTATCGTCGGGCGGACCTGCAGTGGGACCTTGACCACGGTTACCTACTCGCGGCTCTCGCCGTCCCGCCGGCCGGGACCTCTGAACACTACGACTCGGAGTGCGCTCAGGCGGCGCACCTCGCCTGTCTGGCTCTGCCGGTTCCGGAGCTGGACCCTGTGACGTACGCGTGCCCTGTGGGGGAGCAACGCGCACGAATCGATCTTCTCAGTACCATCGTTGCCATGACCGACCTTCCCTGGAAGGCTTATCTCAGTGGCCCGGAGTGCGACCACGTCACTGCAGCCTGGCAACGCGAGCACAAAGCCTTGCTTGATCTCGGAGCTATTGTCCCTCTCATTCCGGGCTCCCCGGACTGGGAGGAGGCCGTCAAGTCCAAGACCACTACACCGTGCCGTGTTCTCCTTGACTTCAAGCGCGACGGCACCTGGAAGTGCCGAGTCGTCACACGAGGGGACCTTGAAGACAAGGTCGCCTTAGACGGCCCGGACTTTCACTATTACTCCAACGTCTCTCGAATGTCGACAGTTCGGTGTGCCGCCCTCCGTGCCTCCCGTGACGTACCTCGCCTCGGTCGTACGGGCGGTCGTGTCATCTCGACCTGTGACATCGCCAACGCCTTTCTGCAAACCACGCCGTTCCCCGAGAACGAGCGTCGCTTCTTAAAGATCCGTAACCCGATCGACGGCACCGTTACCTACTATCGCCAGCTCATCTCCGTGTACGGTTCCTGCTCGGCATCGGCCCGCTGGGAGACTACCTTCTCATCGTGGCTCTGCTCTCCGGAATCCGAAGGCGGCCCCGGCTTCGTCCGTGGCATGAATGAGCCATCTGCATACTACCACCCCGGCCGAGATCTCCTAATGGTGTTGTATACCGACGATCAGCTCCTCGATGGCTACAAGGAAGATATCGAATGGTACTACTCACTCCTCCGCGCACGCTTCAAAATCAAGGAGCCGAAGTGGCTGAGCCCGAACAATCCGATCGATCATCTCGGCGTGGGCATCTTCATGACCGAGTCCCACACCTACATGACCATGCAGAACTACATCCGCTCCATGAACGTCGTACTTCAGCGCGACCCGACCAAGTGCCTGCACCGCAAGTCGCCGATATCACATAAACATGAGATCGTCGACATGACTCCGCTGAGCCACACCAAGGAGGCCTTCTTCGTTCGGGCACTCGGGATGTGCTCCTGGATCTCTGCCACGGTACGACTGGACGGCCGGTACGCTCAGTCCCGCATTGCCCAGTACGCTTCCGCTCCATGTGTTGGCGCGTACAATGCACTCATTCATCTCCTCGACTACTACACGGCCACGGCCACGCTGTGCATCCGCCAATCACGATCTGCCACGTCCGACTGGAGCTTTTATTCCGACTCAGACATGGCGGGCAATCCCGAACTTGTATGCAAGCGTCGTTCCCAACTCGGATACATCGGCCTTGTCGGAGAAGCACCCATAATCTGGTCTTCCAAGTGCACGTCCGTTCAATTTGCGGCACACAACGTGCCCGCCGGCTTTGCATGGGGTCGCCCAGTTGTCGCTCATCCCGGCATCGCTGATAACCACGCTGATGTTTCATCAGCAGCTGCCGAGATTTATGCAATGGGGACGGCCACCATGGACATCCTTGCTCTCAGCTACGTGTGCAATGAAGCCGGAATCCAGTTCCCTCGAACCTTTATACTCCAAGTGGATAATGCTGCCGCGCAGGCGTTTGCTTCTCAAACCACGTATTCTGGCAGGAGTAGGCTCCGCCACGTGGATGCAAGACAAGAGTGGGTACAAGCTCTCCGTGACTCCAAACTTGTCAGGGCAGTGCACGTGGACACCACTGAGAATTTGAGCGACCTCTTCACGAAGGCGCTTGATCTTGCAACCTTCATTCGCTTTCGAAAGCAACTGATGCACTTCCATGCCATTCCCACTGTAACCCACTGACACTGTGGCATGCCACGCTGGCTGGGCCATGGTACAACCTTTCACTTCCTGCAGGCTGTACTCCGCCGAAGTGCTACTCAGCACAGGAGGTACAGCCATGCGGA
>CALGTP010000019.1 GCA_937902105.1 uncultured Actinomycetes bacterium | reverse complement strand
GGTGGCGAACCCGCCGCAGTCCGCCAGCGCTATGAGATGTCGGTCACCGACCATTTGCTCGCAGACCATCGAATGTCGGTGCGCGTTTCCAAGGTCCTCTCACACCGACGAGGAGCCCGTGGGGCAATCGCTCTGCTGGCCCACGCAGGTCGAAGGGGTCGACAATACTTTGCCCGCTGGATGTTTGAAGATGAGCCACGTGGAATCGCCCTGACGCCTCGACGCTGGCATCGGCGGCTGTTTCGCCAGCATGGTCCCTACCGCTAAATCGGGGCTCATCTACTACGGTATTGACATGCGTACGCGTCTGACAGAACTACTTGATATTGAACACCCGATCATGCTTGCTGGTATGGGCGGAGTCTCCTACAGCGAACTCGTTGCTGCTGTGAGTGAGGCGGGTGGCATTGGAACCTTCGGCGCCGCTCCAATGAAACCTGGGCAACTTGCTGAAGAATTGGATGCCGTTCGCAAACTGACATCAAAGCCATTTGGAGTTGACCTTTTGGCGGCGATTCCCGGACAGTTAGAAAAAGAAGTTCAGACCATCATCAAAGGTGGTGCTCGTATTTTTGTCGCTGGACTTGGAGTGCCACGGGAAATCATCGATGTGTTGCACAAAAGCAATATTTTGGTCGGGTCAATGTGTGGCAAGGTGCGCCACGCTGAGGCCGCACTGGCGAGTGGCTGCGACTTTGTTGTCGCCCAAGGCACCGAAGGCGGCGGACACACGGGAACTGTTGCCACGATGGCCTTAGTGCCTCAAGTTGTTGACGCCGTCGGACACAAGATCCCCGTTGTGGCCGCTGGTGGCTTATTTGATGGTCGAGGTTTGGCGGCGGCTCTTGCGCTTGGCGCCGATGGCGTATGGATGGGCACGCGCTTTATCGCTACCCCAGAGGCTCACGCGCCGCAGGGGTATAAAGACACGTTGATCACTCTCCCCGAAGATGGCACCGTTATTTCACGCGCCTACACCGGCAAGACATGTCGCGTCGTGCGAACTGAATGGACTCAGCATTTTGAAGAGCATCCTGAAGAACTCAGCAAATTTCCTGAGCAAGTGATGAAGTCGATCCGTGCCGGTGCAAACCACATGGGGGCTTCCATTGACACGCATGTGGACGTGAATAATGAATTCATGCCCGCGGGTCAGGGTGTCGGAGCAATCAAGAGTTTGATTCCTGCCGGTGACCTTGTTCGCCAAATCATGGCCGAGGCCGAACAGGTCATTGATCTGATGAAAAAGTTCGCCAAGTAATCGGCCCCGCACCTGACGAAACCGAACCGCTATTTCTTTTTCGCAGGTCGCTTTGTTGTTGGTCCAATCACCGGCAACCCTGCCGATGGACAGATATCTGCGAGTTCACAGATAGTGCATTGCGGTTTGCGCGCATCGCACACACGGCGCCCATGCAAAATCAAACGCAAACTAAATGATCCCCACTCTGACCCTGGGAGATAATTGTTGAGTTCTAATTCAACCTTGACGGGGTCCTCAAGTTTTGTTAACCCCAGTCGGCGAGAAAGCCGACCCACATGTGTATCAACTGGCAGACCAGGCAAATCAAAAATAACACTGCGCACAACATTGCCGGTCTTGCGCCCCACACCAGGCAAAGTCACAAGATCGGATAACTCGCTCGGCACCTCTCCCCCAAAACGCTCAACAAGATTTTGCGCCATACCCATCAAGTTTCGCGCCTTGGATTGATAGAAACCCGTTGAGCGAATAATGGTTTCAAGTTCCGTGGGATCAGCGGCAGCCAAGGCCCACGGGTCGGGATAACGAACAAACAGTGCTGGCGTCACCATATTCACTCGCACATCAGTGCACTGCGCCGACAAAATTGTCGCCGACAACAATTCATAGGCGTTCTTATGATCCAACTCACAGATCACCTCGGGATACCCAATGGCGAGACGGCGTGCAACCTCAGTGGTTTGCGCATGAGCATCAAACTTTGCCTTCTTAGTCAGCGCAGGCTTCTTGGCCGATACCGCCTTCTTGGGTGCTGCTTGCTTCTTCACTGCCATGTCTTCGACCCTAATCCTCAAGCCGTCAGCCTGTGCCACCGATAGGGTAAGCCCATGCGAATCCTGGACATCAAAAGGCAAATGAAGCC
>CALGTP010000018.1 GCA_937902105.1 uncultured Actinomycetes bacterium | reverse complement strand
CGGAAACGAGTGTGTTGAACGCGCCTCTTTCGAAGACGATTCGTTCTAACAGGGCCTGTGCGAATGTTTCGGCCGTTGTGTCCTTGACGGGAATGAATGTTACCCACCGAGTGAACAAGTCAGTGACTGTTAAAACTCCTACAAAGCCTCGCTTTGATTTTGCGATGCTGTAGTAGTCGACTCCGTACGCCGAACGCGGCTTCCGGTGGTCTGACGGTGAATACAGATTGTGTTTGATGTTCTTCTTCGCTTTCGCGAGTGGACATTCGTGGCAGCTGGCTATCCATGTTAGCATCTCCGAGATCATTTTGGGCCAGATGTATTTGCTGGTCAAGATCTTTCGGACCCGGCGAACCATGCCGTGTGCCATTTCGCGATGAGTTCTCATCACTAGGTCTTGTCTTCTGTTTCGGGGAACATAGACTTTGTTTCCTTCGTCGGTGGCGATTAGGGTCAGTCCATCCGATCTTTTCAGAGCTGTATCTCCGTAGGTGCTTTCGATAATGGAAGCATCTGTTTGCTGTCCGCTTATCCAAGCTGGTAGATCGCTCTTAGCAAAGTTTCCGTATACTTTTGCATCAGAAGAATTCCCGGGTTCTTCTGCTTTCTCCTCCCCCGCCACTTCCCACACGGGGTAGATCTTGGACTGTAGGTCCGCAGTACCCAGAGATCGTGTGATTTCATTACTTTGGGTTGGCTCGGAGAAAGGGGGCGCGTTCAAGGTGTTCAAAACACTGCTGCCCTCTGGGTAGCAAAGCATCAGGAAATTGGTGATGACTTTGTCAGCACCTCGCTCAGCTCTATCGAAGATGAGCCAAGTGAAGTTTGTTTGAGCAAACACGATTTTCGTGGCTTCTTCCTCAATCCTTCGCTGAATCTCCTTTCGGAGATCTGCTTCGGGTTTGAAGCACCCTCCGGCTGATGGTATATAACTTATCAGTTCGGTGGGGATCAAGCACGCGACAGTTGCGTTGCTCTTCGATTCTATCATTCGCTTCAGGATTTGATGAGCTACGATAGGTGCTTCTTCTGCCGCTGGTGCGGACATGATGAGGTCGAAGCTGTTGCAATGACTTAGCATTGACTTGGGTGCTCTGACGTTGATCGCGTTGGTTGGATGCCTCCAACCTTGCACCTTGCGTTGCACGAGTGCCGTGTGTTGTGCTGCCCACACGTGTACTCTCCCGCAGTGCATGTGTCTCTCAGGTAGGAACTTCAGCATGGCGTCCCACGCCTCCATTACCCCCAGTGAGGTCAATTCACTGGGCGACACCATAGGCGGTCTACTTAAAGAGTCTGCCGTGGTGTTGTTTGGTCCCGGCTTATACACGACGCGATAGTCCGGATCTGCTAGGCTCTCGATGAGCCAAGCGGAAACGGCGCCTTTCTTTGTGCTTTTGATCCACTGCAACGGCGCGTGGTCGGTGACCACTACTGTTTGGAGATGTGCTTTCTCTAGGAATTCTTTGGATTTCTCCAAACCCCAGAGCATAGCTCGCGCCTCCCGGTAATAAACGGGCTTCTGTTGCATTGCAGCGTCGAATGACGACGAGTAGAAAGCTATCGTTAGCTTGTCTTCGTCTGCCACTGTGTGGAGTTCTGAGTCCTTGACAGGATTTCTCAGTTGGCACAAATGAGCTCCCATGCCCAAGTCTGACGCGTCCGTAAAGAGGTAGAACGGCTTACTCAGGTCTGGTACATGGATTTTGAAATTGTCGAGGACCAACGTTTTCAACCGTTGGTATGCCTCTTCTGTTTCTTGTGGCCAATGCCATGGCACGCCTTTTCGAGTCAGGTCGTGCAAGCGCTTTGCGTGTAGCGCGAAGTTCTTGACGTGTTTGCGAGCGTAATCACAAATGCCTAAGAACGATTTCAGTTGAGGTACGTCCTTTGGCGTGTGGCAATCTCT
>CALGTP010000017.1 GCA_937902105.1 uncultured Actinomycetes bacterium | reverse complement strand
CCCAAACAGGTGTGGGGTTAGGGCCTTATAAACATGAAAAATAGTAGACCACTCAATGATAGGAGACTGTCTTTTGATGATAGGAGACTGTCTTTTGATGTTTGCAGGCTACTTTTGGAGGAGGCCACTTTCTGAGGCCAGATTCTAGAAGAAGAAGGTCTAGAGGCCAGATTCCTTTGCTCGTCGCTGATAATTGAGGCCAGATTCTCAAAGGAATCTTCTGGAATTGTTCTCAAATGTCGATTCCCGTCCAAATATTCTTGTGGATTCATTTCTGATGCAATAACGATCTAATTATAATATGAACTCGATATTAAATAATCAACTCAATATTACAACACATCTAAAGACATTGCGGGCGGCGGCAGTGGCAAGGGCGGCATCAAGGGCGACGGTACACAACAGGTCTCCACCTCTCCAGACCTCCAGATACACAAGTACAAGATCTCCTCTCCAGACCGCCAGATACGCGGGCAGCTCACAGTTGCTCGTTGCACATGTCATACTGTGCACGCTTCATGTAGTACATGCCGTCCTCCTCCTTGTCCCACACCAGGTCGGGGATGCCCATCAGGTGCGTCACCGCGATGCGGTCCTGCTCGGTCGGCCAGATGGCGAAGATGGCGTATTCGTCGGTGAGCTCAACGAGGTTGAGCCACTCCACAGGCACGCTGAAGTGGTTCTTCACAAGCTTGCATGGGCCACACTGCACAGTCTCCTTGTTCTTCTCCTGCGGGCCCAGCGCATTGACAAACCAGATGCTCTCCCCGTCGGCTGTCTCGTCGTCTTCATCGCCCGGCATGCTGAGCAGGTGCGTGCTGATGCCGATGCTCTGGCGGAAGCTGTCTGAGGGACCACTCCGTCTCGGCTGCTGGGGCGCGCCGCTGCCGCCTGCTTGGGTGGGCCTGACGGGCACAACGGCCCCTCTGTCAAGGTCCCCCGTCCAGCCCCTGTGGCAGCAGCTTGCGCCCGCCGCTGGCACGCAGTAACAGCCTATCCGGCGGCGCGTGAAGGTGAAGCCGGTTTCCGCGCCAACGCCATGAAGCGTGCGGCCGCCCTCGTAGTGCTTGTACGTCATCAGGTCCTTTACGGGAGCAGCAGAGAGCTCGAGCAGGTCATCATTGCGATGGCCCTCATCAAGCGGCGTCCCCTTCTCGTCTTCGCCGTAGCGATAGTAGTAGTGGAAGTAATGGTCAGCGGCGTAATCGCGCCAACGCGCCTCGCTCTTCTCCTGCGTTAGCGGTGAGCGAGAGCGAGAGTGCGCGAGCGTGAGCACGAACACGAGCGGAAGAGCAAACGTGAACCGTGGCGCAAACACCTGCTTCGGCCCCGCCATCGCCATCGCGTTGTGCTTGGCGTGAAGGTACGCGTTGTTGATGACGGCAGAGCGGTTGCGCACGGCGCTGTGCCGGCTCTCGGTCGACAACTTGCCATAATTATCCCACGGGCCCTTGAAGTCATACTTCTCGTGGATGTCGTGCGACATGCGCACTCCAAGGTCGGCGAAGCAGCGTGCCGTGCCGTGCACCGTCTCCTTCTGCTGGTACTGGGGTATGGCTCCGTCCGTGAAGCCTAACGCCTCTTCGAGATCTGGAAGCAGCGGTGAGAAGTTTTCCTCCGTCAACTTCTCGCCCTCCTCGTGCGCGTAGTTCTTGCAGCCTGGGAGCACCTTGCCGTCGTGCCACGCAGCAAAGGCGTGCTTCACCTTGCCCGTCTTGTACATCGCGAAGATGTCCTGGTGGAAGGTGTGGTGAAACCGTGCGTTGCCTTTGTTGCGCGCATAGCCATAGTGGACGTCCGTGCGCAGCACAACCTTATCCTCGAGGGTATTGACGCCCTTCGCGTACGTGACGACCTTGCGCGCAAAGCCCTTGGCGTCCTCCTCGTTGATCACCTCTTTCGTGTACGTGGACACCCGGCGCATCGTCGGTGAGTGCTGCACGATCGAGACGCAGACCGATCCCACGTTGGGCCTCTGGCCGGTAGCGGAGTCCTGCTGCTCGTACGACTCGCGTGCCGAGAAGTCTGTCCGAAAGTTGAGAATCTTGCCGGCCTTGTCGGTGCCTAAAGTGTGCAGGAGCTTCTCGTCCTGCAGCTTGCGGTTGCGCCACTGCCACCAGCATCGCTCGCGGTGCTCGACGTACTCCTGCGGGTGGGGGTGTGGCGGAGGCGAGGGCGGCAGCACAGCAAGGATCATATCAGAGCCATCAGAGTGCCAACAGAGTGCCATCAGAGTGCCGTCAGAGTGCCATCAGAGTGCCGTCAGAGTGCCATCAGAGTGCCATCAGAGTGCAATCAGAGTGCAATCAGAGGGCAATCATAGTGCAATCAGAGTGCAATCAGAGTGCAATCAGAGTGCCCACAATGGTAAACGCTTACCCTTATGGACTCGAGGAGGAGCTTGATGAACTCGGGGCGCGACGACTCAAAGGGCAGCATCTCCTTCGACCATTTCTCGACATCTCCCTTGGGATCGTAATCATCGTCGCCATCGTCGTCACCCGTTGCCTTCGCCTTCATGCCACGAGGGACGGGCGTCCACTTCTTTGACGCAATTTCTGTCGCACTGCCCAGCTTATTCTGCACCGGGCAGAGCTCCCAAAGCGCCAGCTTGTTCTTCATGCAGCCCTTCTTCTTGCACTCGCATGAAATGCATTCGTAGGCGAGCTGCGAGTGCGGCGCGGTGTCGCGAGTCAAGCCGCGTGTCGGGTCAAGCTGCGGAGCGCACTCGCCTCGAAAGAGGAAGGACCAAAGATCCTTCTGCGTCTTGATCTCGAAAAAGCCCGGCTCCTTGCACACGCAGTCAGCCTTGGTGCACTTGTCGGTCTTGTACCAGCTAGGGAGCGCCTTGATCCAGGTGGCCAAGAAGATGTTGAACTGCGTGTCGATGGAGTCGGCGCACTGCGTCATCTTCTCGTCAACCATGCACGAGCAGATGCGCTTCTGGAAGAAGGAGACGTGCACCGGCTCCCGAGGAACGCCCTCAGAGCCCTTCCTCAACAGGAACGTCTTGTACTCGGCGGATTCAAGAAAGCGCTCGCAGAGCGCCAGACGGCTGCACGGGAGCGTGCGCCGCTCGTGCTCCTCGAAGGTCACCTGGCCATCGACCTTGACGTCGCCAAACCGCCGAACCTTCTTCCCCCCCGTCGTCTGGCTGGAATCGTAACGGCAGGTCTCATGAGCCCAATTGTCAAAGAGCTCGGCGTCGTCGTCGCAAGCATCGCAGCGCCGCCTGCGCGACACCTTGAGGAGCGCCCCCACCTGCACGCGGTGCTCGAGCTCGGCGTCCATCTTGACGCGGCAATCCAGCAGGTGGCGGAAGGTGGCGTAGCGCACGCCGATCCGCCCCGCCGCCTCGGTCATCATCTTCTCCTCGAGGAGCTCCTCACTGGTCATGGCCTTGACCAACAGCTCGTGTGCCGCCTGCGCCTCCGTGCTCCTCGTGCCGCCGCTGTGCGAACCAAGCTCGCGGAAGGAGGAGTCGATGTGCTCCTTGATGAAGCGCGCCAGCGCGTCCACCATCAAGCTGTCGGCTGAACATGTTGTCTGAGAGTAGCCCAAGTGCTCGACGATGGGCCGCATCTCCGCTCGCTGCAGAAAGTGGGCAATGACGGCGATCGTCTCGTTCAGGTCGCCAGATCTCTCAAAGATCACATCGGAGACGGCCTTCGACTTGGCGACGACGTTGCCATGGCCTGAAGCCTCCGGTGCAGCTGCCCGAAGAGCCTCAAAGAGGGCGGCGGCCTTGCGTGGCGCGTCGTGCGCTATCGCGCTCACCTTCTTCATGTCCGCCTTCGCTGAGCGGCCGGCGTCCGCGAGCCCCGACGGCCTGCCCGCTCTTGGCGCCACGGCGCAAGGCCGGGCTGCGGCTCGGTGGCTACTTGATGAGGCATCGGAGTCCGAATGAGGCAGCGGCGAACCGAAGGTGCCCGGAGGAGCCCTCAGTCGTTGGAGGGACTCGGGCTCCCGCAATTGCATCTCCCATCGCTCGTGACCGCTGCGATTCGCGCTGCGAGTCCAATCTGTAGTCCAATCCGGCGTCGGCGAGCGGTCCACGTCCGCCAGCATCTCCGCCTCCAGCTGTGACTCGGTCGACTGCTGCGACTCATCCGGCACGTACTTTGGGTCGGGCTTCTGCAAGCCCGCGACAAACGTGCACAGCTCCGTCATCAACTTCATCTTCCTCGACATCGAGACGCCGCGCTGTCCGCGATAAAAATGCGCAAGCTCTGCCTCGTCATCTGGGTGCACTGCGCCGTTGAGCGGGTCCAGCGCGCTCAGCAGAGCGCGCAGCTGCTCCGTCTTCGTCTGCAGCTCATCCTCCCAGTCCTCATCGTCCAGGCCGTCCTCGCTACTGCTTTGCTCGGCATGCTGCTGCAGCGCCGCCATCAGCCGCGCCTGAGCATCGCCGCCGCCCTCGTCGCCGCCGCCCTCCTCGTCGCCCTCGCCCTCTCCCTCGCCCTCTTCCTCGCCGCCCTCCTCCTCAGCCTCCTCGCCGCCCTCGCCCCCCTCCTCCTCAACCTCCTCC
>CALGTP010000016.1 GCA_937902105.1 uncultured Actinomycetes bacterium | reverse complement strand
TCCGCCGCGGCGGACAAGTAGCAAGTAGTTAGTATTTAGTATCAAGTAGCCTCAATAGCAGCATTCTGGTCCATACTTGATACTTGCTACTCTCTACTTGCTACTAATAAAAAAAGCCCTTCGACGTGAATCGAAGGGCTTGAATAATGTGGCGGCGACCTACTCTCCCGGGTGTAACCCCAGTACCATCGGCGCTGCAGGGCTTAACTTCTCTGTTCGGGATGGGAAGAGGTGGGACCCCTGCGCTAGGCCGCCTAAATTGTAAGTAGCAAGGTGAGTAGTTAGTAGCCTGCCTGCGGTAGGCAGGCAAGTATCAAGTAGCAAGACTTTTAGTCCTTTCCTGATTCATCGCTTTACTCATTTGCTTCTAATATCTTATGTTCATCATTCTGGTAGTTGGTATTTCGTACTTGATACTCTGTACTTGATACTTGCTACTAAAATCAACACATATCGGTAGAAACTGTAACAACTTGTAGGTAAGCTTTTGGGCAATTAGTACTGCTCAGCTATGCCATTACTGACTTTACACCTGCAGCCTATCAACCTAGTAGTCTCCTAGGGCCCTATATGGAAGTCTCATCTTGAGGTGAGTTTCGCACTTAGATGCTTTCAGCGCTTATCTCGTCCCGACGTAGCTACCCGGCAATGCAGTTGGCACCACAACCGGTACACCAGCGGTCAGTCCAACCCGGTCCTCTCGTACTAAGGTCAGGTCCTCGCAAACTTCCCACGCCCGCAACAGATAGGGACCGAACTGTCTCACGACGTTCTGAACCCAGCTCGCGTGCCACTTTAATCGGCGAACAGCCGAACCCTTGGGACCTTCTCCAGCCCCAGGATGTGACGAGCCGACATCGAGGTGCCAAACCTCCCCGTCGATATGAGCTCTTGGGGGAGATCAGCCTGTTATCCCCAGCGTACCTTTTATCCTTTGAGCGACGGCCCTTCCATTCAGAACCGCCGGATCACTATACCCGTGTTTCCACCCTGCTCGGCTTGTCGGCCTTACAGTCAAGCTCCCTTATGCTATTGCACTCCTCGTACGGTTACCAAGCGTACTGAGGGAACCTTTGGAAGCCTCCGTTATCCTTTTGGAGGCGACCACCCCAGTCAAACTACCCACCAAGCAATGTCCCCCATTCAGGGTTAGATACCAAGCAAACAAAGGGTGGTATTTCAACGGCGACTCCCCAAATCCTAGCGGACCCAGCTCACAGTCTCCCACCTATCCTACACATCGTTTGCCCAGTACCAATACTAAGCTGCAGTAAAGGTGCATGGGGTCTTTCCGTCCCGTTGCGGGTACACGGCATCTTCACCGTGACTACAATTTCACCGAGCTCATGGCTGAGACAGCGCCCAGATCGTTACACCATTCGTGCAGGTCGGAACTTACCCGACAAGGAATTTCGCTACCTTAGGACCGTTATAGTTACGGCCGCCGTTTACTGGGGCTTCGATTCAATGCTTCGCTTGCGCTAACATCCCCTCTTAACCTTCCAGCACCGGGCAGGTGTCAGGCCTTATACTTAGTCGTTAAACTTTGCAAAGCCATGTGTTTTTGTTAAACAGTCGCCTGGGCCTCTTCACTGCGGCCCCCCTCACAGGGGGCGCCCCTTCTCCCGAAGTTACAGGGCCATTTTGCCGAGTTCCTTAGCCATGATTCACTCGAGCACCTTAGGATTCTCTCCTCGACCACCTGTGTCGGTTTGCGGTACGGGTATCTATACGCTTAACGCTAGAAGTTTTTCTTGGAAGCCCTTAGGATCACTATCCAATTGTCCGAAGACGCTCGGTACTATCACGTTCGGCTAATCCGGCGCATTTAACTACCAGACCAATACCTACTCGCTTTAACCCGGTATTCCGTCACCGGGCGGATCTTTCATCACTCCGTCACTCCATCACCTGTATAAATAGTATGGGAATATTAACCCATTGTCCATCGACTACCCCCTTCGGGTTCGCCTTAGGCCCCGACTAACCCTGATCCGATTAACGTTGATCAGGAAACCTGGGTCTTACGGTGGGCGGGTTTCTCGCCCGCCTTATCGTTACTCATGCCTACATTTGCTTTTCCAAAGTCTCCAGCACCCCTTACAGGATACCTTCGCCGTCTTTGGAATGCTCCCCTACCACTGCATTGCTGCAATCCTTCGCTTCGGTATTAGGTTTGATGCCCGATTATTATCGACGCCCTGTCGCTCGACCAGTGAGCTGTTACGCACTCTTTAAAGGAATAGCTGCTTCCAAGCTAACCTCCTGGCTGTCTCTGCAACTGGACCACCTTTGTTCAACTTAACCTAAATTTGGGGACCTTAGCGGAAGGTCTGGGTTCTTTCCCTCTCGGACTGGGACCTTAGCACCCCAGCCCTCACTGCCGGTTCTATATGATGGCATTCGGAGTTCGTCAGGATTTGGTAGGATTTGACTCCCCCTAGTCCTATCGGTAGCTCTACCTCCATCATACAATTCCCGACGCTGTTCCTAAAAACATTTCGGGGAGTACGAGCTATTTCTTAGTTTGATTAGCCTTTCACCCCTACCCACAGCTCATCCGGAAGCTTTTCAACGCTTATCAGTTCGGTCCTCCAGTTGGTTTTACCCAACCTTCAACCTGGCCATGGGTAGATCACTAAGTTTCGCGTCTACCCCCTCCGACTAAACGCCCTTTCAGACTCGCTTTCGCTCCGGGTACAGTACTGAATACCTTACCCTTGCCAGAGAGGAGTAACTCGTAGGCTCATTATGCAAAAGGCACGCCGTCACCCCACTAAAGGGCTCCGACCGCTTGTAAGCGCACGGTTTCAGGTTCTATTTCACCCTCCTATTCGGAGTACTTTTCACCTTTCCCTCACGGTACTAGTTCACTATCGGTCTCTCAGGAGTATTTAGCCTTACCAGATGGTGCTGGCAAATTCAATCGGGATTTCTCCGGTCCCGACCTACTCAGGATACCCGCCCAGTCAACAAAAATTCCAATACGGGACTCTCACCCTCTATCGTTGGCCTTCCCATGCCATTCTCGTCTCCTTGTTGACCTTTCCGCAGGTCCTATAACCCCGCACATGCCGTAACATGGTCGGTTTGGGCTAATCCGCTTTCGCTCGCCACTACTCACGGAATCACTGTTGTTTTCTCCTCCTATGGGTACTTAGATGTTTCAGTTCCCCACGTTCGCTTATCTTTCGATATACCATTTACATGGTGGGTTGCCCCATTCGGACATCTACGGATCAAATCGTATTGGCCAATCCCCGTAGCTTTTCGCAGCTTATCACGTCCTTCTTCGCCTCTGAGAGCCTAGGCATCCCCCGTGCGCCCTTAATCACTTACTTCTACTTA
>CALGTP010000015.1 GCA_937902105.1 uncultured Actinomycetes bacterium | reverse complement strand
GGGATCGCCTCGGACACCACCACCTGCGGCAAGGGATCGCCTCGGACACCACCACCTGCGCCAAGGCAAGGTTGGAGGAAGGATGGCGGGTGCATCTGACATGTCCAGGAGAGATTTGGAGCGCGAGTCAGGGACGGAGGGAGGCAGAGGAGGAGACGAGGGAAGCTTGGCAAAAGCGCCTCCCTCCTCCTCCGCGCGGGCTGTTTTTGATGCTGCAGAGTGTGCCGCGGTCGAGGCATTGCGAGCCACTACACAGGCAGAGCAAACGTTCATGTCCAGATTCAATCTAAGCCCAACCGGAGCAGCCTCTTGCGCGTCATCTCCGCCAGCCGAGGGTGCTACTGCTGCCGCTGCTGTGTCTGCCCGTATGTCTGAAGCATCTGCGGCTGCCTCCGGAGCACCCGTTGCACCTGCCGCAGGTATGCATGCTCTCGCAGCAAGGGCAGGTCAAGCAGCTCGATTCAAATTCGCAGACTTGCTTGCCGCCACGGGCAACTTTGAGAAGCAGTTGGGTGCTGGAGGATCGGGGTCGGTCTTCCAAGGCACGCTGAAATCATCAGCTACACACATCGCCGTAAAGAAGCTCGAGTTTGCTGCCGGATCAGAAATGCAAGTGGCACTGGCACACATGCAGACAGAAGTCCAAGTGCTCTCGCAAGCTACCCACCCGAATATCGTGCCGCTGCTGGGATGGAGTAATGATGGCGAGGCGCCTTGTTTGGTTTATGCCCTGGCGACGGGTGGCAGCCTTCAAGATCGCTTAATGTGCTGTGAGAACGGCGTGCCGCTCACCTCCAAGGAGCGTATTCTGGTGCTGTCTGATGTCCTGAGGGGCCTGGCCTACTTGCATGCCGAGGTGCGTGTGATTCATCGTGACGTCAAGAGCGCTAATGTGCTCATCGACCACGGCTGCGTTGGTCGCATCGGCGACTTCGGCATAGCTAGATCAGTCCGCGACACCTGCGGCGTTACGGCCACACAACTTCAGACGCAGGCGCCGATGGGAACGACCATCTACATGAGCCCGGAGAGTGTGCGTGGCGAGCTCTCATACAAGGTCGACTCCTTCGCCTTTGGGCTTGTCATGATTGAGACGCTGACCGGGCTGCCCCTGCAGCAGGGCGCAGCAACCTGCATTCCATGTTTGAAGAAGACATGGACACGGCTGAGGAGTTTCTCAAACACTTGGACACGCGAGCACGCTGGGAACCGCACATGTCAGAGCGTATTCCCCTGCTGTACAGTATCGCTGCAAGGTGCCTGGAGCCCCGTCCGAAACGCCGCGCCGAGGTGGTGGACCTCATTCCAGAGTTTGAAAAGGTGCGATGCGACACAGAGGCCCTGGACACCAAGGGCGAAAGGGAGCAGGTGCATGGTAAGATGGGCGACTCGGAGGTGCCCGACGCCTTTTGCTGCCCCATCTTGCTTGAAATCATGTCAGACCCCGTCTTCCTGATCGAGACCGGACACACATTTGAGCGTTCCGCCATTGAGGATCATTTGAAACGGTGTAATCGGGGGCCCCTGTGCGGGGTGCAGCTGAAGAGCAAGACGCTCATGCCAAACTTCGCCTTGCGCCAAGCAATTGAAGCCTATCTATCCGAGCGCGGTCAGGCTGCTGCTCCGTCTGCGCCTGAACACCGAGGCGGAGGCACATGAGTGTTCTTGGTGTGTATGAAACATGTGGGCATTTGATACAGTATCCAATTGTGGACATTTATGCGTGTATCCCATTAAACACACATGACCGTTCTCGTGTGTTTTTCATCGTTTATATAAGAATACCCTCGTGTGAACCACCAACGTTTTTACCCCCTTATTCGAAGTCCTCAGACTGTGCATCCCATAATGAGGCAAGAATTCCCAAAAGCCAGCGCCCTAGTATTTTGACAATGTCCTGCCACTACATAGAAAACCTTTTGAGAATTAGTGCATGTGCATCCCATGCTCCCATACCCCCATGCACTGGTTCTGCACAAAGTCACCACAAAGTCACCCCATGCAGAAAGGCAGCAGCCTGTAACTGACAAAGAGAGCAGCGCGTATATACACGTTGCCACTTCTCCGACTTGAGCTCGTGGGTATCAATCGCCGTAGAGTGAGTAGCGTGAGTAGAGGGGAGAATTGGGCGTATCCACACGAGAATGGTGCGAGATATACAAAAGTGTGGGGGTGCTTTTGAATGTTTGAATGGTGTGAATA
>CALGTP010000014.1 GCA_937902105.1 uncultured Actinomycetes bacterium | reverse complement strand
CGCTCCTCCCAACTTGGAAAAGCCATCGGCAAGCGACCGTTCATCCAATGTCAACATGCACTGATGCAACTCCTGAGTGGAATAAAGATATGTCCACTCACACAGACCATGACAACGAGGCTGTCAGACAGGGCTATGCTTTCATTGACCTTGCGTTCTGTATCCTCTTCAGTTACAATTGGACTTGCCCCTCAAAGCTTGAAAAAGTCATCACGAAACACGGCCATCCATATGCCCAAGAAATCCTCATGGGAAATTTCACTGAAACTAACTCCGCACTAAACTTCAGAGCATACTGCTTCGGCATGATTGCCAATGACTTGGCTGTTATCGAAGCACGTGCCGAGGATAGGCAAGGCAAAGGTCTTGATGAGGATCCCTTCTACGGTTCGTACCGTAAATATATCCTTCACATCTACGATATGGTTAACAGGCGGCAGGCCACGAATGACCTTGCTGCTGCTGACGACTCAAAACCCGAGCCTAACATGCCCATCGCTAAAAGCGGAAGTCGCGCAGACAGAGTTAGCAAGTGGAGCTATCTTTATCTATGCGAAGCCATTGTGTGTGAATCCTACCACTGTGCCCTCGAGACCGTCAGGGCGACAGAAAATGTCGGACACTTCAACTACTGGTACGTCCGCTGCCTCTATGAAAAGATCCCATTGCAAATGCAGCCTAACCTCATTGTGATGAGCCCGGAGCTTATCCAGCAGATCCGGAACTTCCCGTACTTCATCAATTGGAAGACTCCCATACTTGCAGTTGAGAGTACACCGTATGGTTTCAATGCTGTCCGCGACGAATCATCTCATGACGTTTGCCCCTGCATCTTCGCGGATCCTAGCTCCACAGCTTCTGACTTTAAAATTGGTCCTTTCCCCCTGGTTTACAATGTCCAGCGAATCAAGTTCGGCAAGAACATCTACTTCTTTAGGATTGTTGGAACCAAAGAACACGCTAAGGCATCTGTGCCCACCGCGAAAGAGATCAAATATTCTAAAAAGATAATCAACAACAGCAAGCTTCCCTCGAAGCTTTGCGTAATAACATATCAGAGCGCCATCGTATTGGACGCGGTCTCTACCGTGTGCCTTGACAAGGTGACTGAGTGCGCACGTCCCAGTACTGTTTCCAGTCAGGACGTACTTGACTCAATCCCCTGCTTAAGTGAAGGACACTATGTCAGGTTCAACGATGTTCGAGAGATCTGCAAGGAGCTCGACTCCGACTCTGGAGATGAGGACGGTTCCACCCATGGTGGGACCTCCCAGTCTTCTGATGTCGTGAAGAAGCTCGTTCCCCCGAACCTCCGACCTGAAAGAACCGGTAACAAAACTGCAGAAGTGCAAATGGTTGCTCCCTCTATTTCCCAGGCTGAGACTGTTGGTGAAAAGGCTAATGATAAGCCTTCCCGTCGTGAAACAGTCGAAGCCGATGAACCAACTAAAGGACATGGCAAAGGAGTCGGTAGACTCGCCAATGTCGACTGGGACAAACAAAGAGACATATACAGCAAAAGATTCGAGGCTTCCCATCCGGAAGATAGTGTCGCTATTCGTAAACGTCTTGCGACCCTCGGAATTGAAATCTCCGAAACGACGTAATCGCAAGTAAGTCGAAAACACTTTCCAAATAGGATAAGGTCCTCGTCGGCATGATCAATGCCGTCAACAGTATCCACCATGGATCATGGGACAACTCGTCTTATGCGCACAGCGTCTCTAAAGGAGGTTTGTCAAAACTTAAGACGGGTTCATTTTGAAGAAGCTACGAAGAGTATTGCTTTTGGTGTTCCCACATCGAAAGGTGTGAAAGTCCATAACCCATTCGCTGCTGACCCCGCAGGGGATCCAAACGAACTCTTCCCTCTCGTTGATGAGGGCAGCTGCAACTGGATCATCACTGGCGATTCCATAGGCCTCCGATATCCAGGAGGCAAATCGTACAACACAGTCGCTAATGACGGATTTGCCAACAAAATAAACTGGACCAAGGGAAGTAACCTTCACTTCCACTGTCGCTCTGGTGAAGGGATTGCCGGCATCCATGCCGCCCACAAAGCCAGATACGAAAGCGATCTTGCGAAGGGATGGCGCTTCTTTGGCGGTGTGTGTCTAATTTCGTTCAACGATCTAGTTAACTCAAAAACGTATGAGTACAAACCTGGCCAGCTCGAAGACACGACAAGGTCGCTCCGCG
>CALGTP010000013.1 GCA_937902105.1 uncultured Actinomycetes bacterium | reverse complement strand
GAACTGGTGGCGGTTCATGCCCGAATTCGGGCATGAACCGCCACCAGTTCCACCACAGGAAGATCGACTGGGTAGCCTGCCAAGCGTCATGGAACGCTTCGGTCTAGTCGGTCTCCCCAATGCAGGTAAAAGTTCGCTCTACAACGCTCTGACTGGAGGAGGCGCTTTAGCCGCCCCCTACGCCTTTGCCACAAAAGATCCGAACATTGGAGTCGCCAAGGTTCCTGATGATCGCGTTGATCGCCTAGGTGCGATGTCCAAAACCAAAACTCTGATTCACGCTTCAGTTCAAGTGGTTGACATCGGCGGTCTTGTTGAGGGAGCGAGCAAAGGCGAAGGTCTCGGCAACAAGTTTCTTGCCAACATCCGCGAAGTGGACGCCATTGTCCTCGTACTTCGTGCCTTTGAAGATGATGATGTGCCTGGACCATCAGATCCGCTTGAGCATTTGCGAGTCGTCGAGATTGAACTTGCTCTCGCAGACCTGGAAACCGTAGAAAAGCGTCTCAAGCAAGCTACTCGTCAAGCAAAACTCGATAAGGACGCCGCTGCCGAAGTTGAACCACTGCAAGCCGCCTATGACGCTCTTAGTCAAGGCCTTCCCTTGTATCGCGCTGGACTTTCTGAAGATTTCCGCGCAGTACTCAAGCCGTATTTCTTACTCACCAACCGATCTGTTCTCGCAGTCGTCAATGTTGGCGAAAATGAACTCGACAAGATTCCCGCCATGGAAAAGATTGTGCGTGATGAATTCTCTTCGGCTGGCGCAAATGTTGAGGTCATCGGTATGTGCGTGCAGTTAGAAGCCGAAGCGGCCACAATTGTGGATCCCGTCGAACGAGCCGAAATGCTTGAAGGGTTCGGACTTGGCGAAGGTGCTTTGTTCCGCATGGTTCGTAGCGCCTATCACCTTTTGGGCCTACGGACTTACTTCACCACAGGCGAAAAGGAAACTCGGGCTTGGACCTTCTACGCAGGTTCAAGCGCCCCTGAGTGTGCTGGTCGCATTCACACCGACTTCCAACGCGGGTTCATCAAAGCCGAAGTTATTCACTGGGATGAACTTCTTGAACTTGGGGCTTGGAATAAGGCCAAAGAAGTTGGCAAGATTCGTATTGAAGGCAAGGAATATCATCCCCTTGACGGCGACGTCATGGAGTTCCGCTTCAACGTCTAAAATTTGCATACCAAAGGAGGTCGGTCATGAAATCCAGTGGAGCATGGCTCGTATCTGAGGGACGTGTTTTAGCGAGTGCCGAAATCGCCTCTGATTTCAATTCACGCCGCCGAGGTTTGATCGGGCGCGATCATCTTGACGGTGCCATCGTCATTTCCCCGTGCCGCTGGATTCATACCTTTAGCATGAAGTTCGCTTTAGATATCGCTTACCTCGACACTGATGGATTCGTCATCAAGACTGTGCATATGCAACGAAATCGCCTCGGCGCCCCGGTACGACATGGGCACTCGGTCATTGAAGCGGAAAAAGGTGCCTTCAGCCGCTGGGGCGTCCATGTCGGCGACAAGATTGAAGTTCGTCATGGTGCTGATGAAACGTTGACTACATGAGTCAACTGATCTTGGTCGCCACCCCCTTGGGAAACATGGGCGATATCTCGCCGCGCGCCATTGAAGCACTGACTCAAGCCGGCCTGGTGTGCTGTGAAGACACGCGTCGCACCGGTTTGCTACTGCACAACCTTGGCATCAAAGCGACTTTGATGCGCGTTGATGAACATACTGAACACAATTCAATTCCGCGTGTCCTTGATGCTCTCAATGAAGGTCGCGATGTCTGCCTCGTGACCGATGCTGGGACACCCGGAATCAGCGATCCAGGCTCACGCTTAGTGCGAGCGGCGATTGATTCTTCACACATTGTTTCCGCTATTCCCGGTCCAGCCGCCTTGATCATGGCGTTGGTGATCAGCGGCCTGCCCACGGAGCGTTTTATCTTCGACGGATTTCTTGAACGTAGTGGTCAAGAGCGTTCGCGGCACATTGAGGAACTCTCTCAACAGCGTCGCACCGTTATTTTGTACGAAGCTCCGCATCGAATTCAACGCACCTTGGACGACCTCGCTCTGGCCTGTGGCCCCGAACGTCTCGTCGCCCTGTGCCGTGAACTCACCAAGATTCACGAAGAGGTCTGGCGCGGGACACTGGCAGAGGCGGTTGAACACTTTGCCACGACAGAACCTCAAGGAGAGTTCGTCATCGTCCTGCAAGGTGCCCCCGACTCCCCACCAGCCACAGCGCAAGACATTGATCGCTTACTCACGATCGAGTTGGGCCTTGGCCTCAGCACCAAGGATGCAGCAACGACAGTGGCAACGAGTCTCGGGATTTCCCGCAAGGTTGCCTACGAACGTGCGGTTTATTTATCTAAGACAGACACCAAGTAAACTTTTAGATACAAGCCTCAATAAAGGCTTGTTTATTGCGAAAAGTGTGCCCTACTAGAGATGTGGAAACAGTGGACCCAACTATTTCTGAATCACAGCGCCTCAATGCTGATCGTGGAGCGGCTTTTTTTGACCTCGATCGAACCTTAATTCCTGGCTCATCTGTGTTTACGTTGGCAAGTGTGGCTTGGCGATCTGGCCATTTGAGCACTCGACAATTGCTTCACGATGCTTGGGAGGCGCTCACCTTTCGCACTTCCGGGGCCACCGACGGCAAGACAGAAAAAACTCGTCAGCGGATTTTGGGAGCAATCAAGGGGCAAGATGCCCTCACCTTGCAGAAATTATCTAGTCAGGTGATTCCTAAACTTGTAGCACAGGTGCGCCCAGAGAGTTTGGCGTTAATTCACGACCATCAACTTGCTGGACGGCCGACGTACATCGTGTCTGCCTCGCCGATTGAAATTGTTCAACCACTCGCTCTCGCCTTAGGAATGACCGGTGGCATTGGCACTCACGGCGAGGTTGTCGATGACTGCTACACCGGTGAATTGATCGGACCATTTTGCTATGGCACTGGGAAAGTTGTGGCAATTATGGAGTTGGCCCGTGATTGTGGTTACGACCTTTCACAGAGTTATTCCTACAGTGATGCAGTCAGTGATCTGCCGATGCTTGAATCCACTAAATTCTCCACAGTTGTCAACCCAGATCATGAACTATCCAAGATCGCACGTGAGCGCGGATATCCAATTGTTCGCTTTGACGGAGTCAAACAAAGAGACGCTCAAGGAAAAGTTTGGGGAAAGCGCGAGCAGAAAATTGCGATTGCCCTCTCCGTCGGTGCCGTCGGCTTTGGCATCGGACGTCGTACCCTCAATAAATAGTTCATTTCTGCCGTGGGGCTAGGGCTAGTTGTCGGCTTTGCGCCACCAAAACCCCGTTCACATCCCACATCTCGCCGTCTTCTTCCAATAATCCGTTCTGCAAATAGCGAGTTGTGAAAAAACAAGCAATGGGACCACCTGCCGGAATTGCTCGAGTATGCACTGTCAATTCAATAGTTGGCACCCAGCCTGTTGGCACATTGAGATTGAAAACTGAAGGTGGAAAAGCATCACTTGCCAACAAAAGTGCCCGCGTATCAATCGGTCTTTGGTCTTTAAAAGCAAACCAGCCACGAATTAAAGCCACTCCCGATTTTTCACCATCACGAAATGCAATATCGCCTGGGTGGGCGCGGGTTCCCAATCGATCGTGAATGTAAGCAAAGTTGTTCGTAGCACTCTCGGTAAGCGACACGCAATCTTCAAAGGGGGCGATGAAGGGCTGATGATTTTCTAACGTTTGGCTCATCTGAGTAGGACCAGACGATTCATCTTGCAGATTTCCAAGGGTTGCCAATACTCGCAGAACCTCTTTCTCGCCATTGCCAGTCTGCAAAAGCAACGAAGCCGTAGCAGTGGCAAATGTGCGACCAGAACGCACTGGTGTGACAACAATTCGTGCCTCGCCGGCGGGGCACGGAGCCAAATAATGGGCCGTCACGGTGATGCAGTGGTTGCGTTGCGTCGCCTGGGTCAGGGCGTGACCAACGAGCGCCAAAAGATAGCCACCATTGGCGTTGCCCATAATGTCCCAGCCTGGGTGCACTCTCGTCAGATACGAGACCGAGCCATCAATGTCTGCGACGGCGACTTGCTGAACCTGCGTGGCCACATCAAATTCGTAAAACCGCTCGCTACCCGCATCAATAGACATCAAAGTAACGCTAGTCAGGTCGTAGCCTGAACGATGTGGTCACGCCGTCTGAAAATACACCCGCAAAGTTTTACGCCACGACCCCCATCTACTACGTCAATGCCAAACCACATTTAGGTCATGCGTACACCACAATTATCAGTGACGCTCTGGCACGTTGGCACCGCCTCATCGGCGACGATGTGCACTTTCTCACTGGCACAGATGAACACGGTCTGAAGATTCAACAAGCTGCCGACGCCGCTGGCTTGGCGCCCCAGGCTTTTGCCGATTCCATCGCTCCCCTCTTCGCTGAAGCCTGGGAGAAACTGAATATCAGTCACGATGACTTCATACGCACGACAGAACAACGCCACCGAGTCGGCGTGCAAAAACTTCTTCAGGCCTGCTACGACAATGGCGATATTGAACTTGATAAATACAGTGGCTTGTACTGCGTGGCCTGCGAGGCCTACTTCACCGAGGATGATCTCCTTGAGGGCAATTGCCCGATTCATAAAAAGCCCGTTGAGTATGTTGAAGAAGAGAATTACTTTTTCCGCTTATCGCGCTACGGAGATCGACTTTTGCAGTGGTATCGCGATCATCCCAACAGCATTGTTCCTGACTACCGCATGAACGAAGTCATTGGATTTATCAAGCAGGGACTTCTTGACTTCAGTATCAGTCGAAATAGTTTTTCCTGGGGCATTGAGTTGCCTTGGGATAGCAAGCACATCGCCTATGTCTGGTTTGATGCGCTTGCAAATTACATCACCGCTATCGGTTACGGAACAAACGATGAAATGTTCAATAGCCATTGGCCCGTTGACTATCACCTCATTGGTAAAGACATCATCCGTTTTCACTGTGTGTACTGGCCTGCAATGTTGATGTCTGCCGGTCTCGAGCCACCGAAGGGCTGGGCCGTGGGAGGTTGGTTGCTGGTCGGTGGGGAAAAGATGTCCAAGACGACCGGCAATGTCGTGAACCCGCTAGATCTCATCGATGACATCGGGCTTGACGGTTTTCGTTATTACGTGTTAGCCGAAACCCCATACGGCGCTGACGGAGATTTCACCTATGAAGGTCTGATCGGTCGCTACAACTCAGATCTGGCAAACAATCTCGGCAACTTATTGAGCCGCGTGGCGACGGTCGTTGGGAAAAAGTGCAACGGGATTTCGCCCGCACCGCGATCCGATAGCCCCTTGGCGCTTCCCGCGGCCGAAGCAGTCCGTGAAACAATGGCGCGCTGGGCTGATGTGCAACCCAGTCGAGCCCTTGAAGCGACCTGGCAACTCATCCGCGCCACTAACGCCTACCTTGAAAACAATGAACCTTGGAAAGCCGAGCCAGGACCAGCCCTTGATGCAGTAATGGGCGACGCCCTTGAGGCCTTACGTATCGTCTGCATTCTCGCATCGCCGGCCATTCCCGAAACCGCCCAAACGATTTGGGAACGAATTGGAATGCCGGGACAGATCACCGACCAACGCCTGCCGTTGGCTGTTACCTGGGGCGGTTATCCAGGCGGCATATCGATCGACAAGGGCGAGCCCCTCTTTCCGCGGCGCAAACTCACCGAGAACTAAGCCGACAAGATGTGGACCGATACTCACTGTCATCTCGATGACGAGCGCTATCGCGGTGAGGGACCACGTGACCTAGGTGGCACTCTCGGCGTCTTGGAAAGTGCACGCCAATCGCAGGTCTCGCGTTTCATCACTGTGGGATGCGATGCGGCTTCCTCACAAGTCGCTATTGAATGTGCCCGCGCACACGATGATGTGTGGGCCAGCGTTGGTCTGCATCCCCACGACGCAGTGCACGGGGTGGACACCATTGTGGGTCTCATCGCCTCACCGCGCGTCGTCGCTATTGGAGAAGCGGGCCTTGATTATTACTACGAGCATTCACATCGCACCGACCAACGAGAAGCTTTTGCGGCGCAGATTCAACTTGCTCATCAACATGATTTACCTTTAATCATTCACACTCGTGATGCATGGGATGACACATTCGATGTACTGCTAGCTGAAGGTGCACCCAAGCAGACAATTTTTCACTGCTTCACTGGCGGTCCAAACGAGGCCCGCCGCTGCCTTGACATTGGTGCCTTTCTGAGTTTTTCTGGGATCGTGACCTTTAAAACTGCCCTTGACGTCGTCGAGGCCGCCCTGCTGTGCCCACTGGAGCGGATTTTGCTTGAGACCGATAGTCCCTATCTCGCCCCCGTGCCGCATCGTGGCCGCACTAACCAACCCGCCAATGTGGCGGTCGTCGGAACCCGTGTGGCTGATATCAAAAATATTGATCCCCACGAAATGGCTCGCATCACTACTGAGAACGCCTGCATTGCGTTCCCCTTGCTCACTTCATAGCCTGAGAACAACCAATGTTGACCTTTACTGAACGCCGCCGTCTCGCACTTGTCGCTGTGATTAGCCTGATCGCCCTACCGGTGATTCTGTTGATGGGAAACGACTCACCAAAGAACGACTCCACGACGCAGACAACGACGACTGCGAGTCCCACAAAAATTCCTGATAACTCAGAGCCAGCCGACCCCGCCTTCTTGCCGATTCCAAGCAAATCGATAGCACCCGAGATCATCACCGTCAATGTTCCGGCACCCCCGTCGGGTTCAATCGTCAAAGGGACCGCTTCGTTTATCCGCTGGCCCAAGACAATGGGGCTACGTCCATGCGCCACTCCGCACGCTCTCATTGGGGCCATCATCACCATTACCAACCTCAATAATGGTCGAACACTGAAGTGCAATAACGTGTCAATCCAATCCCTGACTGGTGGCAACATCATCTTGATTCATACAGAAGTATTTCTTGAGATTGCTGATCTTGTTGATGCCCCACTGCCTATCGAAATCAGTTTCTGAAACGTTGACCGTGACTCATTCACAACGCGATATCACCGAGTTATTGACCATTCATGGTCTTGCTCCGCGCCGATCATTTGGCCAAAACTTTGTCTGCGATCCGAATACGGTTCGTCGCATTGCACGTATGGCGAATGTTGCTCCAACCGACCATGTCATCGAAATCGGCGCCGGATTAGGTTCGCTTACCTTGGCACTTGCCGAAACTGGAGCGCGCATCACCGCTATTGAAATTGATCATGGCATCGCCCCCGTGTTGAGCGATGTCGTCAAGCATCTAGACAATGTCAACGTCATTGTTGGCGACGCCCTTGAACTTGACTGGTCCACATTAATTGCTCCAGGTTCATCGGCCGTTGTGGTTGCCAACTTGCCATACAACGTAGCCACTCCGTTAGTTGCCGATCTTCTTGACACAGTTCCCTCTATCTCGCGCTTTGTCGTGATGGTGCAAAAAGAAGTCGCGCTGCGCTTGGCCTCAGTCGCTGGATCGTCTGACTACGGCGCAGTGAGTGTCAAGGTTGCCTACTGGGCCACGGCGCGGATTCTCGGTGATGTACCTCCAAGCGTGTTCGTACCCCGCCCAAAAGTCACCTCTAGCATCATTGAAATCACACGCCGAACTGAGCCCGCGGTTGGTCCCCACATTGAGCCGCAGCAACTATTTCGCATTGTGCGCACCGCATTTGGACAGCGCCGTAAGATGTTGCGTCGTTCACTAGCCACGATGACGACTGCGGAGATTTTTGCACAGGCCGATGTCTCACCTGAGGCTCGTCCCGAGGAACTTGATGTTCATCAGTGGGGCCGCCTCGCCACCGCTATCGAAGAAAATCGCCGTCAACCACCAGTTGAAAAATGAACGTCACCGCACACACTCAACAATTGATTGCTCCAGCGAAACTGACGTTAAGTCTGCGTCTCACAGGCTTGCGTAGCGATGGCTTTCACCTCATTGAAGCAATAATGACAACGCTTGAATTGCATGATGTCTTGACAGTCATTGATGACTCCCACGGCTTATCTTTTACAGGACCGTTTGCAGAGGGTCTGAAAAATGATGCGACCAATTTGGTAACTCGTGCCATGACATTTGTTCAGCGGTCAGCGAACATTGTGGTGACAAAAAATATTCCCCATGGAGGAGGTCTCGGAGGTGGCTCAACAGATGCTGCGGCGATTCTTCGTTGGGCAGGTCGAACCTCACCCAGTGATGTCATTGACAGTGCGACTCTCGGTGCTGATGTTCCCTTTTGTCTCGTCGGTGGTCAGGCTCAAGTTTCTGGAATCGGTGAAATCATCAAACCAATTTCACTTGAGCCGCAGAGAATCACCTTGATCGTTCCTCCACTTCATGTGAGCACGCCCAAGGTCTACCAAGCATGGGACGCTATGGGCGGACCTCGCAGCGACGGACCTAACGATCTTGAGCCAGCAGCAATTCAAGTTGAACCCGAGTTAGCCCGCTGGCGCGACCGCATTCGCGAGGTCACAGGAGATTCGCCAGTCCTAGCTGGGAGCGGGGCCACATGGTTTGTGGCCAATCAGTTGTCAGAACAAGGTCAGGCGTTGCGCGAAGCACTACCCGACGCCCATGTCATTGAGACACGAACAAGGCAGTGATGCCACATTGCCCGCAGGGCAAGGCCGTTACTTGCGCTGACGCTGGTGACGCGTACGACGGAGCATTTTCTTGTGCTTCTTCTTGCGCATGCGCTTACGACGCTTTTTAATTAACGAACCCATAGAACCTCTCCGATGACAGGCTTCACACGCTAGCGAGTCCAGCCCCTCTATCCAAACGGAAGAGCAAAAGGAGTGAACAAACTAATCAGGCAAAGTTGTCAAAAGCAGATAACTTTGTGATCGGTTGACCCTCACAAGGTCTTCTCCCCTTCCGGGGTCGTCCAATGGTAGGACCGTGGATTTTGATTCCACTAATAGGGGTTCGAGCCCTCTCCCCGGAGCCAATCGTTGTTTTCGCTGGATTCGTGCGGGCATTTTTCGTCTTTGGGTCGAGTCATTGATGGGGTGAGCACCGTCGCGTTCTATGATTTGCATCACATCACCCAATAGCGGAGGCCGCAGTTGAACCACATAGACAAAGTCACGACCAAAAGAATGTCTTTGTATTCGGGCCGCACCCACCCAGCATTGGCGCAAGAAGTCGCTGGTTTTCTCGGTATCGATCTTGGAGAGCACAATCTCGTTCAATTTGCCAACGGAGAAGTTCGCCCACGCTTTGGCGAAAGCGTCCGTGGCTCGGATGTTTTCATTATGCAGAGTCATTTCGGCTGTGATGGCCGATCAATCAATGACTCGATCATGGAACAACTGATCATGATTGATGCTGCCCAGAGGGCTTCAGCCAAGCGCATTACTGCCGTGTGCCCGTTCTATGGTTACGCCCGTCAAGACCGCAAAGCCGAAGGTCGTGAGCCGATCACGGCCCGTTTAATCGCTGATCTTTTCAAAGCTGCCGGCGCCAAGCGGATGGTTTCCATTGACCTCCACAGCGGCCAGATCCAAGGTTTCTTCGATGGTCCAGTTGATCACCTCACCGCTATCCCAGTGATTGAAAAATACATTCGTGAAAACGCCAAAAATCCCGTCATCGTCTCTCCCGATGCAGGACGAATCAAGGTTGCCGAAAGAATGCAACAGCACTTGGGAGCCGATCTCGGCGCCGACCTGGCATTCGTGTACAAACGTCGCCCGAAGGGCAGCACAAACGTCGCCCAAGCCCTTGATGTGATCGGTGATGTCGAAGGACGGCTCTGCATCTTGACCGACGACATGATTGACACTGGTGGAACCATCGTTTCCGCCGCAGATCTGCTGCTCGACAAAGGAGCCACGGAAGTCTGGGCCATGGCCACCCACGGCGTTCTCTCGGGACCGGCTGTTGAGCGTTTGGCGAACTCGCGGATCGATCGAGTGGTCCTGACCAACACCCTTCCATTGAGCCCCGAAGCCAAGATTGACAAGATCCATGTGCTCTCGGTGGGCAAAATCATCGCCGACGCCCTCCAAGCTGTCTTTGACGACACCAGCGTCAGCGAAATCTTCGGTGGGGAAAACCAAGCCTGAACCCGATCAATATCTCGGTTCCTCCTGCTCGTCAGGGTGGAGAAACCGCTTTTTTGCCTCTAGCCTTGGCATCTGTCTCTGAGCGTCTGGATCATCTGGTCCAGTTTGAAAGGTCTCGCCATGTCCACCACCCTTGTAGCAACAACTGGTCGTACCACAGGAAGCCCAGCTTCACGTCGCCTCCGTCGCGAAGAAAAGATCCCCGCCGTGATTTACGGTCAGGGCATGGCTCCTGTTTCGGTGATTATCGATCGCCGCGATCTGCGACTAGCGCTGTCTGGTGCTGCTGGCACTAACACCATTCTCGAAATCGCCGTGGACGGCAACGTCTACCCTGCCGTCGTCAAAGAGATGCAACGTCACCCAGTTCGCCGCACCGTGGCGCATGTTGATTTCTTGCGCATCAACATGAGTGAAGAACTCACCATCGCAGTTCCAGTGCGCTTGGTCGGAGAAGCTAAAGACGTTGTCGCAGAGGGTGGACTTGTTGACCCATCAGAAGACACCATCGACATTGTGACCACCCCAGCCAACATGCCGAGTGAAATCACCATTGACATCTCTGAAATGCAGCCTGGTGATGTGATCCGTCTTGGAGCCATCACTTTGCCGAAGGGCACTCGTGCGCTTGGCGATCCTGATCTTCCCATCGTGACTGCCATTGCTGGTTCAAAGGCCGAAGTCGCTCCTGTCGCCGCTCCTGCTGGCGAAGGCGCAGTCGAAGCCGCCACTGATGACAAGTCCAAGTCCTGAGATAGCCAATGGGCCTCTTTGGCCGCTCATCTAGATCTTCAGATTCATCGGGTAAAAACACGTCTTCATTTGACGCCCTTGTTATCGGACTTGGTAACCCTGGTAAGCAATATGCGCGCTCGCGACACAATGTGGGCGAAGAAGTTGTCGTTGAACTTGCACGCAGAGGTAACGAGGCGTTGAAATCTGGTCGTGACTCTGCCTTAGTTGCCGAAGTTCGTATAACAAATGCGACTCAAAACACCAAACGTGCAGTGCTTGCCTTCCCGACCACATTCATGAATGAAAGCGGGCAGGCGGTCCGCAAGTTGATGCGCCGTTACGGGTTTAAGTCCGTTGATGCATTGATCGTTATTCAAGACGAACTTGATCTTGCACCTGGCACCGTGAAAATAAAAAAGGGCGGAGGGTTGAGCGGACACAATGGCTTGCGAAGTATTGCTTCGCACGTCGCAACACAGGAGTTCATCCGTGTCCGTCTTGGTGTCGGCAAACCCAGCAACAAGGAGCAAGGAGCCAATCACGTGCTCTCCAAAGTTCCCGCTGCGGAACGCCAACTTTTAGATGTGGCAGTCAATGTTGCTGCTGACGCAGTAGAAAAAATAATCCTTGATGGCGTTGACGCTGCCATGAACATGTACAACACATTGTGAGTAGCAGCACTCCACAAAAAACCGTGACACACAATGCCCCGTCGGGAGTCTTGGCGTCGTTGCCGATGGCCCTGCGTGATGATCGTGCGCTGATGAGCCTGATCGGATCGCCTGATGGCACGGTCGCAGTTCCTGAAACAGCGCGCAGCATCGCTATCGCTGCTCTCGCTCAATTGTCGGGACGTCGCCCAGTAGTCGTGGCCTGCCCGACAAGCACCATGGCTGCACAGTTAGCCGACGACATCAAAGCATTTATGCCCCCTGGTGATGTGATGCTCTTCCCCGCGTGGGAAACCTTGCCTTTTGAGCGCGTCAGCCCAAGTGTTGAAACAATGGGGCGGCGACTAGAAGTGTTGTGGCGTCTCCAAGACCCAGAGCGCTCTCCGCAGATCATTGTCGCTTCAATGCGCGCCCTACTACAACAACTCGGCCCCGACACGGCGACCAACACTCCTGTGATTATTCGTCGTGGAAGCTCTCTCGATCCTGATGAATTAATGCGTACTTTGATCAACGGTGGCTATCGCCGCGAAGAACTCGTGGAGCACCGTGGCGAAGTTGCCCGCCGGGGAGCGATCGTGGACATTTTTCCATCAACAGCCGATGCCCCAATCCGAATTGATCTTTGGGGGGACGAAGTAGACCGCCTGACAACTTTTTCGGTACATGACCAACGCAGTGATGACGATCTTGAAGAGTTCACAATCTTCCCCGCCCGTGAACTCATTTTGAATGATGCCGTGCGCGCGCGGGCCAGTTCTTTCGTGGCCTCTGAACCCTGGGGGCGCGAGCATTGGGAGCGTCTCAGCGAGGGTTTACTTTTTGATGGCATGGAGAGTTGGTTGCCGTGGCTCACACAAAGCCCGACGCTGCTCAGTGATATCTTGCCCAAGGGATCAAAGATGTTGCTGATTGAGCCGCGCCGGATGCGCGATCGAGCAGTTGATCTGTTAGCCGAAGAAGCTGATCTCGCTAAAGCCTTGGCTTCGTCATGGGCGCGTGACGCGAATCGCGATTTCCCGCGTCTGTATTCACCACCTGACCGTCTACTCAGTGAAACACGCGGCTCATGGAATCTCATACCCGTCGCCGATGGTCCAGACATGCCTCTCATGGAATCAAGTGGTTGGGGCGCAATGGCCGGTAGTGGCGAAGGGATTGCTGAGCGAATGCGTACTTTACTGTCGTCGGGTTATCGCGTCATCGTGGCCGCCGACGGAGAAAGTTCAGCCAATCGTCTGAGTGAAATATTTAGTAATGCTGGGCTACAACTCTCGATGTACGCGACGCCAGTCAATGGCGCGGCGACTAATCTCGCCAATGCTGGAGGAGCAATCGTGGTCACCTCGCTACATCGAGGCTTCTGCATTCCTTCAGCAAAGTTGGCCGTTATCACCGAGGCTGACATCACTGGGCGACGACGATCGCATCGTACGCCACGACCTAAACGACGTGAAGGTGTCACGGTCTTTGAAGACTTAAAAACTGGCAACTATGTCGTGCACTACATCCATGGCGTCGCAAAATTTGAGGGCATGGTCAAACGCACTGTTGGCGGCATCGAACGAGACTATTTGTTGTTGGCATATAAGGGTGGCGACAAGGTTTATGTCCCTTCAGACCAAATTGACACAGTTCGTCATTATGTCGGTGGAGAAGCACCAGTTTTGCATCGACTGGGCGGAGGAGATTTTGCTCGTTCGAAAGCAAAAGTCCGCAGTGCAGTTCGTGAGATCGCCCAAGAGCTAGTGGTCTTATACCAAAAACGTGTCAATGCCCAAGGACATGCTTTTTCTTCAGACACACCATGGCAATTTGAAATGGAAGACTCTTTTCCATTTGTTGAAACCCCCGATCAGAAAAAAGCTATCGAGGACACCAAGGCAGATATGGAACGAGCTTTCCCCATGGATCGTCTGGTATGTGGAGATGTTGGTTTCGGTAAAACAGAAATCGCTGTACGCGCCGCGTTTAAGGCCATCCAAGATGGAATGCAAGTTGCAGTATTAGTACCGACCACACTGTTGGCCTCACAACACGGCAATACTTTCTCTGATCGCTTTGCCGGTTATCCCGTGCGAGTTGAAGTCCTCTCACGCTTTCTCACTAATGCCGAAGCGAACAAAGTTATCAAGGGCCTTGAGAGCGGCGAAGTTGATTGTGTCATCGGAACTCATCGCTTG
This sequence comes from uncultured Actinomycetes bacterium, assembly GCA_937902105.1. GTDB lineage: Bacteria > Actinomycetota > Acidimicrobiia > Acidimicrobiales > Ilumatobacteraceae > Casp-actino8. The sequence continues at coordinate 4,752 of CALGTP010000013.1, read as the reverse complement.
TTATCAAATGGCATCAAGTTCAAGAACCTCGGATTACTCATCGTGGACGAGGAACAGCGCTTCGGTGTACAACACAAAGAAGCAATGAAGTTACTGAAGAACGATGTCGATGTTTTGACCCTGACAGCTACGCCAATTCCACGAACTTTAGAAATGAGTTTGGTGGGCATTCGAGATCTCAGTTTGCTACAAACTCCCCCAGCAGATCGCCAGCCGATTCTTACTTTTGTTGGAGAATACGATGAGCGTGTCGCTGTCGAATCAATTCGTCGCGAGCTGTTACGCGAAGGTCAGGTGTTCTGGGTCCACAACCGCGTCCAGTCAATTGAGGAATGTGCTTCGCGACTGCGCGAACTCGTACCAGAAGCGCGTATCGCCGTCGCTCACGGGCAAATGGATGAAGGCACCCTTGAACAAGTAGTTGTTGATTTCTGGGAAGGCGAATTTGACGTTTTGGTGTGCACGACGATCATTGAAAGTGGTATTGACATGCCAACCGTGAATACTTTGGTCGTTGAACGTGCCGACCTACTTGGCCTCGGACAAATGCATCAACTCCGTGGGCGTGTCGGTCGCAGCGGACAACGGGCCTATGCCTATCTCTTTCATCCACGCGACAAGATTCTCACGGAAGAGGCGTACGAAAGACTCCGCACCATCGGCGAATCAACCGAATTGGGAAGCGGCTTCAAGATTGCGATGCGTGATCTTGAAATTCGCGGAGCCGGCAACCTCCTCGGCGAGTCGCAGAGTGGGCACATTGCTGCGGTTGGCTACGACCTCTATTGCCAGATGGTCACTGAAGCTGTGGGGGAAATGAAAGGTGAGCCAATACACGAGCCTTCCGATATCCGCATTGATGTTCCAACCGATGCGTATCTTCCCAAGGACTATGTTGCCAAGGAAGAACTGCGCCTTGAGGCGTATCGTCGCTTGGCTTTGGTGACCGACGCCGAAGAAGTGGCCGACATTCGCAACGAATGGGTGGACCGCTATGGACCTGTGCCAAAACCCGCCGAAGCGTTACTGACTGTTGGTTTGCTGCGCGCCGAATGCCATCGACTCGGTCTCAATGACCTCAACATCACCACCTTGCAAGCCCGACTCGGACCACTTGATCTCAAAGTCAGTGAAACCGCCCGTCTGAAGCGACTCTCTCGGGGCGCCTTGCACAAAGAGGCGGCTCGCCAACTCATTCTGCCGATACCGCGTGACAAAGAGCCAGCAGCATTTCTTGTCGAATTTCTCCGTGAACTCATCCCTCCCCAGTCCGCCGAGTAGTTTTGTTCATTGTGCTTACCTCTCGTCGAATCATCACTTCCACCGTTGCCATAGTGGCCTTGCTGGCAACGATGTCCTCATGTTCATCCGTCAGCAATGACGCGATTCGCTTTAACGGCGAATCACTTGCAGCCGATGATTTCGAAAATCTCCTTGTTGGATTTTCCCAGGCTGTTCCGTCAGCCCTCAGTGTCAGCGGCAACATCACGACGACATCCGCACAAGCCTTTCTACAGGACTGGATCTCAACACAGGTATTACTCGAAGCGCTGACGGATGCTGGCGTAGAAATCTCCGACGAGAATCGAGCGATAGCACTCGAGGGTCTACAACAAGCCAATGGCTTTAACGAGGCTCCTCAACAGGTCCAAGATTTTTATGTTCTCGCTGGATCGGCCCAGGCGGCCGCATCTCAAGCTTTCGCCATCGGGGACGAAGAAATAGAAAAAATATACGACCAAGGCGCGATTCAATCTGGTGCCGTGTGTCTGCGGGCGATCTTGACCGAGACTCAAGAACAGATGGACCTGGTGTCCGCTCTCCTATCTGCGGGACAAGATTTCGCGGCAACCGCTCAGCAATTCTCCATTGACGCAACTGGAGCCAACGGCGGCGTCATCAACGATGAGGCCAGTGGTTCACAATGCATCAGCCAGGCAATCTACGAGAGCCAATTCTCACCTGACTTTCAAAACGCTCTCGCAGATGTGCCAGTTGGAGGACTTTCGGTCCCCTTTGAAATCCCCAACGCTGGTTGGGTCATTCTTTTGATCCGTCCATACGACGAAGTATCTGCAGATCTCCCAGTTCTGGTTGCAGGCAATGCTGTCACCGATGTGACTGATCCGATTATGCAGAGCGCCAAAATTTGGGTGAACCCACAATACGGACGCTGGGATCTTGAGTCGCAGAGCATCGTGCCCCTGAGCTAATGCCCACTATTGAAATCATTGGTCTTGGCCCTGCCGGGGACGAATTCATCACCGACTTCACCAAACAACGAATCGCCGCTCACCATCACCGCTATCTGAGGACGACACAACACCCCAGCGCACATCTCGTTGCTGATGCAATAAGTTTTGATGCACACTATGAATCTGCAACTAGTTTTGATGCGGTCTACGCCAGAATCACCGAAGATTTAGTTGCGGCAGCTCTCAAGTTTGGTGCAGTTTTATACGCCGTTCCTGGTTCGCCATTGATACTTGAGAGAACAGTCCGACTGCTATTGGCTGATCCGCGGGTTGAGTGCATCGTGCAACCAGCAATGGGGTTTTTGGAAGTTGCTTGGTCTCGATTGGGCATTGACCCCATCGAGCAAGGTGTGCGGTTAATTGATGGTCACCAATTTTCAACCGCCGCCGCAGGGCTGAGTGGTCCGCTGCTCGTGGCTCACTGCCATGCCAATTGGGTTCTCTCCGATATCAAATTGGCTGCCGAAGATTCAGCGGAACTGAGCAATGACGACATGCCTGTGATGATTCTGCATCATCTTGGTCTGGCTGATGAAGTGGTCATCACAGTTCCATGGAGCGAACTCGATCACACCCTTGAGGCCGACCATCTCACTTCAATATTTATTCCAGCATTGCGCAGTCCCGTTGGGCGCGACCTCATTGCCTTTCACGAACTTGCCCGTACCTTGCGCCGAGAATGCCCATGGGACCGTGAACAAACTCATCAATCGTTAACCACGTATCTTTTGGAAGAGACCTATGAAGTTGTTGATGCGTTAGCGGCTCTGAATGTCGATGATCCTGCGAGTGATGAACATCTCATGGAAGAACTCGGTGATCTGCTGTACCAAATCGAGTTTCACGCGGCGATCGCCGAGCAGCAAGGACGTTTCACGATGGGTGATATTGCACGTGGCATTCACGACAAGTTGGTTCGTCGTCACCCACACGTTTTCGCCTCAAGTAGCGCCGAGCAAGAACCCGATCAGGCGATGCTGGTGCAATCATGGGATGACATCAAAAAAGCCGAAAAACTGGCCAAGGGCATCATCGCTGGACCCTTTGATGACATACCCCAGGCCACTGGTTCATTGGCATACGCCTCTGCAGTTTTGAAGAAAGCTGCTAAAGCCAACCTGCCGATCACGACCGCCAGTGAGTCACTATCGGATATCTCCGATCTAGGCCTGCATCTGCTTGAAGTCGTCGCTGAGTGCCGTTCACGAGGCATTGACCCCGAGGTCGCCCTACGAAATGTGACCAATGCTCAGCGATTGGCGACCGAACAACATTTCTAAGCCTGATGGGTTTGGGCGTCGGAATCACTAGTTTGGTGTCATGAGCGAGATCATCAGTATTTTCGGCCGAGAGGTTTTGGACTCCCGAGGCAACCCCACAGTCGAAGTTGAAGTTGAACTTGATTCTGGAGCCCGAGGTCGGGCCATGGTTCCCTCGGGTGCAAGCACCGGCGAACATGAGGCTGTTGAGTTGCGTGACGGTGGTCGTCGCTACGGAGGTAAGGGCGTTCTCACTGCGGTTGGCTTTGTCAATGGCGAGATTGAAAGTGCTTTGGTGGGTTGCGATGCTCTCGAACAACGCATGGTGGATACGGTTCTCAAGGACCTTGATGACACCCCCAACAAATCCCGCCTTGGTGCCAACGCAATGTTGGGAACAAGTCTTGCTATCGCAAAAGCTGCCGCAAACTCACTCGGTCTCCCATTGTGGCGCTACGTCGGCGGACCGAACTCTCATGTCTTGCCAGTACCGATGATGAACGTGATTAACGGTGGTGCTCATGCCGATAACACACTTGATCTCCAAGAGTTCATGATTATGCCGATTGGTGCTCCGAGTTTTCGTGAGGCTTTGCGTTGGGGAACTGAAACGTATTACCAAATAAAAAAGATTTTGCAATCTCGCGGTTTGTCCACCGCCGTCGGCGATGAGGGTGGATTCGCTCCGAACTTGGCAACCAATGAAGATGCCATCAAAATTTTGCTTGAAGGAATTACTGCTTCAGGCTTTACGCCTGGCACCGACATTGCCATAGCTCTTGATCCAGCCATGAGCGAAATCTACAAAGATGGCCACTATCACCTCGCAGGCGAGGGCAAGGTCTTAACAAGCGATGAACTCGTTGCTTACTGGGCTCGTCTCGTCAACACATATCCCATCGTCTCGATTGAAGATGGCATGGCAGAAGATGACTGGGATGGTTGGTCTGCTCTCTCGCAAGAACTTGGAAGCAAAGTTCAACTCGTGGGGGACGATCTTTTCGTCACCAACGCTGCCCGCCTAGCGATGGGTATTGAACGCAAGATTGGCAACAGTGTGCTCATCAAACTCAACCAAATCGGCACTCTCACCGAGACCCTGGAAACTATTGAACTGGCATCACGTCATCGCTACACCAGCGTGATGAGTCATCGCAGTGGCGAGACTGAAGATGCCACGATTGCCGATCTATCTGTGGCCACGAATTGTGGTCAGATTAAAACTGGCGCTCCAGCAC
>CALGTP010000012.1 GCA_937902105.1 uncultured Actinomycetes bacterium | reverse complement strand
GAAGATGAAGATGAAGATGAAGACACAGAAGAGGTTTTGTTGGCTCAGCATGCTGCAGCTGAAACAGAGCTAAGGGCTCAGCAGATGTTGGGCTTCAGTCTTGGCTCACTGGAGGATGTGAAAAAGAAAAGGGGTAAAAAGGGTGGTGCCAATGCTGCCATCATTGCTGCCACTGCTGCCGCTGCCAGTAGTAGTAAAACTACTAAGACTAGTTCATCATCTCCTGCGAAGCCGCCAATGGCAATTACTGATGATGATAAGAGCAGCCGCCGGAGCAAACTGGTGCGTAAAGGCGATGAAGAAATGGCTAAAATGGATTCCGAGATGAAGATGGTTGCAAAGGCACACTTGAGCACCGGTGCGGGAGCAAGTGTGAAGTCCCTGGCAGGTTTGAGGGTTGATGGTGTGTACGCTCCAAATCAGAAATCTGATGGCCGTTCAGGAGTTGGGTACAGCCTCAACGGGGTCCTGGGCTTATATTATATCCATTACATAATCATTGCTAGAACCAAACTAAGTTAAGCTAAACTCTAAACAAGTTCGTTTGTTTTGATGGTTGAACCCAAGAGCACCTAGGAAGCCTCTAATTAAATTATTATTGATGTCATCAAACACCTAGGGAACTATAGCAAAACTGATATTAGAACACCGAGGACCAGGAAACATATAACACCTAGCAGCAAATAATGCCGGTACCAGTCCATTGAACATCCAACTGAGGCCGTGCGCATTATGGAGTCAATGCATGAGCATCGGCCGGATTGTGTTGAGCTGAAATCCCTGAGGGACCGCTACAACGATGTTGTGGCTGCAAAGAAACTGTTTGATTGCCATGAGCTTGCGAAGTTGGAGGATCTTCCAGGGTTGGTCGCTCAGTTGAAGGAGCACTACGACATCATGCCCCTCAGCGAAAAGTTGAAGATCAACAACGGCTTGCAGATGCAATGGATTGCTAGGATTGCTAACTTTGACACAGTGGATGCGTCACACGACATTGAGACATGGGGACAGAAAATGCTTGAGGAGTGGACCGCTTTCGCACAACATCACCTTCTGCTCCCAGGCGTGACTAGCTGGGCTGAGGCGGGAGGGTCGCCTCACAATGGAGGTGCCTTAGCGGAGGCGATGGTCATCCTTGCTACCGCAACTGAGGCACTGGTGTTCGATGATTCCAAGGACTCAAAACTCAAGAACGGCTTGATATTCAAAGAGCTCAACCAGTTTTTGAAGGACACCATGCGCCATTAAACCATCATTAATCCATACACTTCGCCATAAACATTGTCAGGTGATGGGGTTGTTAGATGTCTGTGAGAAGTCCGCTCCTTCCCCCCTCTCTTCCTTCCTTCCTTCCCTCCCTCCCTCCCTCCCTCCTTCCTTCATTATTTCCTTCCTTCCTTCCTTCCTTCCTTCCTTCCTTCCTCATCGTCCATCAGTGCAGATGTCAATAAATTCAAACACAATGCGCAAATGCTAGCAGAAGACCCCATGTGCTTATACCCGACCCAGCCAGGACGCCCCAACACTGCCAAGGCCTAGTGCCTAGAGTGTGATCTAGTGATCTAGTGTGTAGATGTCAAGGTACATCTCAATGCCAGTGAAACAAATGAGAAGACCCCAGCCATGGAGCCCCGAAGACTTCCGAAGTATGCCCATGTGTAAATGTCAATATAAGAGAAGACCCCATATACCCAACCAGGGAGCCCCAAGTACCCCCAACTATGCTGAGTATGCCCCCATTTATGAATGCCATTATCTCAGGGTGGAGATCTTTCGAAATGGATAATTTTGGAGTTGTTGCTTCAGAAACTCATCTTCGCCTGATGATATACGACTCTACTAATCGAGTGTTGAGTTGCCGTCGATGGCGTTGGTTTCGTTTTAAGCCCCCATTGCCCAAAATAGCTTTAAACTCTATAATGCGTTAAGTTGTGAGAATGCATGCCCCATGTTTGGGCCGGTCCCTATATTTTCAATGGGGGATGGGGGACACCTATGAATTTGTACGGTTTTGCTTAAGTTTTCATTAAGTCCCCCATCGGTTTTGAATGGTTTGCCATTGTTTTCAAATTGTTTTCCATCGGTTTTGCATGGGTCTCTAGCGGTTTAAATGGTTTCCATTGCTTTTCAAGGGGTTCGCATAGTTGTTCTTGTTTTTTTCTATGTTTTTAATTGATTGGTGCCGTGCATGTGCAATTTCCCCTAAATGACCTATGACATGGCCTCCAAATTTCCAAATATATACATTACAATTGAAAACCGTTGGAACATATCATTTTACCAAAACCGAATATAAAAAACACATTAGGAAAAATAGATGAAGCAACACCGATGGAAAACATAAGGAGAGCTATGGAACACAGGAACACCGATAGAACTTCACAAACAATGACCACCACACCACCCCCCTCCGAAATCTCTGCTGGGGGCAGGTCCTATGTCCTATGTTTTCCGAAAAGACATTTATGCAAAACGAGGGTAACTAGGGGTCCTAGATTTAAATATCGGCAGATACTGTTGCAGCCCCCCTTGTGAAGCTATAGGCAAAATGTAAGTTATAGGCAAAATTGTATCCAACGGCCCTAAACTGTAAAATATCAAATGCGAAACCATTAATCATTACCCATGGCACCACAATTGTTTTACATCTTAAACTCATATGAATTCAAAGAGTTCGGGGGCACGCATTGTATTTGTCCATGGTTTCATATATTATAGGATTTCGGGCCATGCGCCGCCATTTCCCCTATTCCTATTGAGTCCTATTGCCCCTATGGCCCTGTGAATTCATACGGTTTTGGACCACAGATAGCAAGTTTCCCTGAACTCACGGGGTTTGGGGCCATAAATGGAAGTTGCCCTATGAACTCATAGGGCCATGCCATAGGTCCATAGGTTGTTGGAATCTGTGATGATTTCCGCTTTTGGTTGGAAAGGAAATAACTTTGTTACCCTGCTACATTTTTCATTCACGAATTGTCAGTTTCCATTAAAGCATGATGTTGCAGGTTGCGCTCAGGAAGCAATGCGATGGACTTCAAATACTGATCAGGGTTGTTAGCATGGCGCATCTGTTTTTTTTTGTTGTGTTTCCTATTCAACTTAAGACAAGACTACCTTCTCAAGTTAAGCCTTATGAGTTCATTTCCAATTGCAGCCAAGCGACATTGAGCTGCAGCTTCACTTCAGCAAACGCACCACCATGCCGCATGCCTTAATGCAGTGACTGCAGTGGTTGAGTTGGTCCGTTGGTTAGGGTACGGGTCGGGTAGTTAGTGCCATTGAATTTTAGTAGCAATTGACATGGAAACTGCACTGGAACAATTCTTGGCAGTCATTTGTAAGTAGTAATTAGTAAGTAGTATATCTATCCGACAAGCTGAGCTAAACAATTCACATACAATTCAACATATGATGGGTAGGCTTGCGATCGGTGCATTGTGGAATAATCAGTTTGTCCAAATACGAATCCAGTTGTCATAAGTACAAGTCAAGTCAAGTCCAGGACCTACATGAGTCCCTCATTGCAGTCTTTTCTCACGAATTGGTGGTCCGGACGACCCTTTCAGCTGATGATGCTCGTGCCCGTCGTCTCTTGTGTTGCATTGTTGAGGCCTACGTTGAGCCCACCAAGGCATCCTTGCAATACATTGGACAAATTGTGAAGGAGCACATTGTCTCAGACGACTTTTCCGTGGATGTCAACATCCTGACGGAGCCAATCGAGCGCATCGAGGCGTACCTCAGGTTCTTAATCCACGGCCTTGACCTTAAAATCCCAAATGTCAAGACGGGCTCCGCTGACTTCACCTGGATCAGTAACTACAAGGGCAAGTTCCAGTTTGAAAAGAAACTGAAGGAGGTCGTTAACACGAGTCCTTTTTGGAGAGCTACCGGCGATGAAATTATCAGGACCTCCACTACATCATCCGCCAACATGCCAAAGTACGAACGTGTCCTGGACGCAGTACAAGCCGGAACGAGCTTCAAGAACAATCAGACCTTGCGAAACTTGTTGCAGGAGGTCGAAGAGCTCAAAGGTACAATGCGCAGCACAGAGATGAAGCAGCTTGAGAAGATCATCGCGCCCAGACTACAAAAGTTGGCACAGACAATGGTAGGGCTCTCAAGTGGCAAGGCTGCAGAGAAGAATGTGAAAACATCAGAAATTCAAACTGTGGAGAAAGGCCTCTATCTCTTCAAGGACTTCCCTGGCAGTGTTGACCTGGCTGTGGCCTTGAAGGACTGGGCTACAAAGAATGCCAAAGCAATGGCCATCACGGACTTGTTGGATTTCATTGAAACCAGTGAAGCTAGTGAGGTAGCTGGTGACCTCGCACAGCTCGAGGAAATCCTTGGCCGATGCAACAAACTACCGATTCCATCGGACAAGAAGCACAAGATCGATCTTCTACTTCTGCTGCTCATCAGAAAAATCGTGACGGAGGCAAGAACTTCCCACGAAACACTAATTTGATTTTAGATTAGTTATTAATCGGTCACTAGTTTCACTCACCTTAGTATGATCAGCGATTAATGATTAGTGACTAGTGCCCCATGAGTCATGTCTTGGTTTGTTTGTTGTTGGTTGTAGTACGGAGTACTGAGTAGTGAGCGAGTGGTGAGTAGTGCTTCAGAACTATAGCACCACTGTAATATATAGCAACTGCAGTGATATGTAATTGTGCTGCTAAGTTTAAGTTCGCAGGTAACAGGTGACCATTATAGTATCATGGTGGCCACCATAACCAATATTTTAATGGCGTAAGGCGGGCTTGTAATGGACAGCGATACACAAGGCCACTGGTAGCAATTTCCATTTTCGTACTCTTTCTGAATGTTATGTTTATAGTTGGTGGCTATATTAGTTGTGTTTCTATGTGTGGAATGTATGCGCATAGGCTGCATAGGCGGGAAAAACTGGGTTGGGCATTTTTGATTTGTTTTGGGGCATGGATGTTGTTCCATAAGCCAGGACAGCAAAATAACTACTAAAGTAGACATGGTCCATTTGTTCTGCTGTGTACCCACGAAGGTGACAAAGGCAGGCCAACTTCCAAACATGGTTGTGCTCAAGCGGATCTCGCTCATGGGGAAAGTCGCAGCCATGACTCATCCTTCAACGACCGACCAGGTCAATGTTTTGGTGCAGCTGTACGGGGACATCATCAAAGCCGGTACTATGCTTACCAGCAGTGTGTCAAAATTGGAGGCATTGGGCAGTGACGCCAACACCAGGATTGCAAAAGACTCGAATTCAAACATGTTGACTGGAACACTGAAGACCCAGAGCGCTTTGCAAGAAAAACTGGGCAAGCTTACGGAGTTGATCACAAACCATCGCCCGAGTCACGACTTGCTGGACTTGCCTGGATCGCCCTGTGATGATGATGCTTCTGCTCAGGCTGCTAAGGCTCAGGTGGAAAAGGAAAAGATTACCCTCATCGAGCTCTACAACGTGAACATTGGGGAAATGTTTGTGGATGTTTTGGCATCTGATATGGTCGCTGACTGCTTGAGCTACCGCTGCCATCTCCACCATGAGAGCGCTGTTGGCTTGGTGTCAGAGCTGTGTGTCATCACTGAGAATGTGATTGGGGAGAACAATTGGAAGCAGAGTCTTAGCGAGGAAGATGCTCAGGATAAGGACAAGGTAATCGAGAAGGCCATGGAGACCATCTTCAAGTTGGGTGTGTCTGGCAAACAATTCAAGGCAGCTCTCTCAAAGGCTCACGAGGTAGGTGGGGTAGGGTCCACTTGGACTACTTGGACTCAGTATGACTTTCAAAAAACCAGTAAATTATTACAATGCACGTGGGAATTGCGGTTTTCTGTGAGCATACAAATTTGAATATTGTTAGTAGCAGTTGTACTAAACACTAAACTAAACACTAAACATGGCCATCTTCATAGTCACACAACAACCTTGGTTTGATTTTACACATGTGTGAGTACTACTAGTCAAACTCAAACTGTCACTGATCACAGGTTTCAGCAGGTGTTGCTTCTTGTCGTGATGAAGAGTCGTGTCTGTGCTGTGTGCACACATATTTTCGCTGGTGTTCGGTAAGCGGTAAGCCTGGTAAGACTCGATTATATATATGAATTCGGGTGAAAGTCATTAGAGCTCCCCAAATTGGAAATGCTCTGCAAGAGGTGTCTGTGTGTGTGTGCGGGGGTGGAAGGGCATTGGCTATGTATGTGTTTCTTTATTTTTCTTTGTGTTACCCGGCTCGGCAGGTACGTAGGTAGGTAGAGGTAGGTCGGTAGATGGAAAGTACAAAATAATATGTGGTAGCCACCACTAAGTAATAAGCAGTAAACAGTAGGTAGCAAGTAATAGGATAAGAGATGTCTTGGGATTTCCAATGGGCAGATTCCTGAGGATCTTTACGGATTTACTAAAGATGTTATTCCCAAAGTTATTGTTAATTTCCCAAGGATTCCTGTAGTTGTTTGGTAGGGATTTCCTAAGGACATCTCGAGGTTTCTAATGATTTCCTATGGATTTCCATTGATTCCCTAGAGCATCGCCATTGATTTCCTAAAGACCCCCTTTGATTTCCAAATGATTTCTCAGGATTTCGCAAGGATTGCTGTCGATTTGTTAAGGATTCCTAGGGAGTTCTTAAGGATTGTTAACGATTCCTTAAGGATTGCTATT
>CALGTP010000011.1 GCA_937902105.1 uncultured Actinomycetes bacterium | reverse complement strand
GGAAATTATCTTTCCTAGGTTGGCCTGCAAACAGCGCTATTCAAACCAAGGGAAAACTTATAGATCTGATCACTGCCTGCTTCTTACACTTTGTCTTATACCAGCTAAGGCAAGCCCGATAACTAAGTTCACAACTCTTCCCTTGACCGGTACTCTGTGACTTCCAGCCAGGTTGCCAGGCCCCGTTCCTGCTCCAGCGGACTAGGGCCCGTACCGGTGTTACTGCTCATCTGTTGTGCCTCATGTAATCCTGCCTCATTTCACCTTGCTCACCGTAAACATCATGCTGCACATGCCATCTTCCGTATTGTTGCTGCAGGTTGCTCCAGGTCAGTTCTCTTTCAACTGTAACGCGCCTCGTCTGTTTCCAGTGTGCATCTATCGTTTCTTTGAAACACAAAGCCAGCGCTTTGTTCATGCTCGGCGGGTACTCTTTTGCCTGCGCTGTTTTCCAGTTCCCGTCCTGATCCAATCCCGCCAGTGTTTCCAGCGGTCTTTCCGTGTCCACTTTGGTTTGCGGCTTGAAAAGGAATTTCTTCAAGCCCTGCATCCGTACTGTGAGCAGCGTCGTTGGTTTGGCGCTTCGCGCGCCGTGGATGCTTTGCCGGAAGGTAATCTTTTGCGTGGCTGGGCTCTCTAGCAGAGCTTTGACATGCCACAGTCTCCATTTCGATACCGATTCCGCTGATCTCGGCTCTGCTGGGTGCTCCGACACACAGCATCCACCTGTTCTTACCAGCGCTGTCGCAACATCTAACGCAAAAGCCATTAGTACATTGGACAGATGTACTTGCTCCAGCTCTTTAACCGTTAGGCCTGGCTTTCCCCATGGGAAAGCTCTCGTTCTTAATGTTCTCGGCGCCTTCTTTGCATTTTCTACTTCACGTTCTCTTGCTGCCGAATATGTTTCGCATGGCGGTCCTTCCAGCGCCGCTATGCATCTGCCAGTGTAGATTTGCTCCAACCAGAAGTTGCGGTTTGCTTCTTGTGTCATGTCGCATCGCTCTTGGTCCACCGCCAAATCGATGCTGATGACTATCAGATCATAGTCCGCTCCTGCTGTGACCATCTCTATCTGCATTTGGAAATCTCCATCTCTTCTCCTCCCGCTGTAAATGTGCAGTATTACATAGCAGGTTCTGGCTCTTACTGTCATATCCGTGATCATTGCCATGCCGCTGTATTCGAAGATCATGTTGCCGTGTCCGCTGTCTTCTTCCAATCTCCTTCTCAGCAGCAGTTGTTGTTTTTGCTGTTTTCTCGGGAACATCGCCTCCACTTCTTCCATGCTTGTGTGTTCCCCTGCAACAATGATCCGCGAATCCTTGTGCTGCTCTTTATTTTTGAAACTTTCTATTGTTTTGGCTATCTCTTCCCAAACCAGTGCTCTCCTATCCGGGTCTGCCCCGACTTCTGCGTTTTCTTCTACTATGTCAACAGTGAAGTGTTTCAGCAGTTGTAGTGCATGTGGTTGTTGCGCTATTATTGTGGCTAACTCTTCTCTCAGATTTTTGGCCGTTTCGCCAGGGCTAGCAACGTAGCCACTTGTTGCCTCTATTGCTTGTTGGAAAGCTATGAATATTGCTTCTCTTTTATCCTCTGCTACTAGCTCTTCTGTCTGCTCATCTTCGCTTCTGCCTCCCATGTCCTCCTCCTCCTCTGCTTCTTCTTGTTGAAGTGCTGCCTGGTGTTCCACTGTGCCTGTGTCGATTTCTCTCAACGGCAGTGCTGGTCCTGAAAGCTTGATCACCGGCAACTTGTGCTTTGGAAGTTGACAACCTCTGCGCCTGTCATCTTTGAGTCTTTTGGCCTCCTCTGCATCCAACGCGTTTGCTTCCTCCGGTGTGAGCTGAGACTGCCATCCAATGAGTAGCACGTAGCATCCTCCTTTTGTGTATGCTAAATGCCTCAGCAGCCTGCTCCGAGTGTGGTACTCTCTCAAACATACTTCACAGTGCGTTGCATGGATGAACAATCTTTCTGCCCTTTTTATCCCATGGATTCTGAACGTATGCAGACTGAGTTTCTGCAGTGTGTCAAATTGCAAATCGCAATGCGTACATTTCCAGAGTTGTTTTGGAGTTTGCTGTACCACCTCTTCTATCTTTTTGACTCCTGCCTCTCCGAGGTTGCCACGAAACTTTGTTTCCCATGACTTCACAAAGTTATCATTTCTTCTGTATAGCTTCGTGAGCTCCAATGCTCTGCGCACCATTTGTTTCCACGCATCTTTGTTCCCAGCGAAGCAGCCCCAAATCTCTGGGCTGTCTTCTGGATCTTCTTCTGGGGTCGCTTCTGGCAACATCCTCTGCATCCACTTTAGATCCTCGTTGACCATCGAGATCCAAGATCTGTCCCATGCTGCCTCCATCTTGATGACCGCCCACAGTTCATCTGGCCCATGCAAAATGAGCCTGCGGAAGTATCTCAATCTTCCTGCTGCTTGCATTTCTTCCGGCCCTGAGACATTGAGTTCCTCCAACACCTGTGTTTCTGTGTGGTGTTGCTGGTGTTTCTGCGACGTCTGCATATTGGCCACGGCTCTGTAGATGTTGTAGATCCCTGTTTTGAACTTTTTGTCCTCACCGACATTCAGCTGTGGCCATATGTGGCTGTTGAAGGTTGCTCTTGAAAGGATCAGGGATTGTGTAAGCTGTCCTCTTGTGGCCATCTTGAATTGATTGTTTGCCAGGACCCTTTGCTTTATTGGCCTTAGCGAAGCTCTCGCCAATGCCATGTTTTCCGTGATCGCTTTCATCATTCTTCCTTTTTGCTCTGACCACGTACCCAAGTGCTTGTATTCGTGGCCGACGGTCGCTCTTAAGACTCCGAAGTGTTTGGTTTGAAAACCGAGTTTTCCTTCTTCTTCTATGAAAATTCGTCTTGTCATTTCATGGTACCCTTTCCCTCTCATGTCCAACACAACTTCGGTCTTATTCTGCTCTAAGCTGAGTCGCAGCCCATGCTCTGCAAAGGTATCAAACGTAACTGCCATCGTGATTCTCACCTTCTCCACGAGCGCTTCTCCTGATGCCCCCGTTGTCACTATCACCAGGTCGTCTGCCAAACTCACATCAAGGAGTTCTTCCAGTTTTTGTTCGTTTTTCGACATTGCCAAACTCTTGATGCCGTCCCAAGCGACTTTCACCGCGATCCCGTGTTGCTTGAGCTTTGCTTCTAGCCTCTCAAGCAGTTTGCTGAGGAGCAGGCAAAAGCACAGGTCTGCCAATGGATCTCCTGGCCTCGTTCCACATCCTGTTGCTGCTATCGTTGCGAGACCGCGGGTTGCGAACCATGTGTCTGAAAGAATTTCTGATACCATGGTTTCCAAATGTTCTGATGCTCCAGCCGCTTGTAACGCTGACGGTAGTTGCAATATTTCTTGCAGCTCTTGCTGTGCTGAAACAGGAATCTGTGCGAGACTGACGATGTTGGCTAAATCCAACGGCTTCCCTCTTTCTTTGGCCACTTGCTGCCTCACAGCTGTGTAGTATGCCGAGATGACGTCGAAATACATTCTTGCCGATGAAACTCCTGTTTTATTGCAGACTCGGCTGAACGTGTTGACTGCATGCGTTGCGAAATCTGTTGACATACCCTTTCTGCCACCACACTGCAAGGGCCTCAGCGAATGTTGCGCCTTTGTCATGATGATCTCGCGCATCGCACTGTGGTACTTCTTTGTAAGTGTGTTGGCCAACAATATTTGTCTGTAGGACTTTTTGTCATCGTGCCTACCTCTTCCTTTGTACAGGTCTCCCATCCTCCCCCCTTTCATCGCAACCGGTTCCATGCATGTGGTAGCTATTTTCACCACCAGTGGATAGAAAATTTCTGCTGCTTCCACCGGCAATGCTGCAAAGAGGTCGTCTGGGATTTCATCTGGTCCCACTGCCCTCTCTCTCTTCGCTCTCCTCATGCTGGCCTCAATTTTTTGCAGTGAAGGAACAACTTCAAGCTGTAGTTGTGGTAGTTGTTGTCGTATGGCTCTGGTGTCCTGTCTTTCTTGGCATTTCTCACTCAGGCGCTCGTACGTTGTTACCACTGCACCTTCCATTTTTCCAAAGTGCTCTTGCAGAAGTTCCTGTTTTTGTGTGAAGCTCTGCACTGGGTCTCCCTCTTCATCCCGCAAAATTGGCAACGGCTTTAGATATGTCTGCGGTTTCCTTCTTGCCGTCGCACCTCTGAAGCCTTTGATCTTCTTGTAAATGTTGCTTTTCTCTGCTGGGTTGTCGCAGCGAGCTGCCTCTGTTGCAAGACTATCGAGGTAATCATTTCGATCTTGCTTGAGCTTGTTTTTCAGCCAGCACTGTGATCTTCTTTTGAAGTTTAGCATCACTGCTCTTCTTTTCTTCACTCCTTCCAGTGCAGTTCTGCTTGGTCTCTCGACCCTTTGTAGCGTGTGAAGCCACAGGTATCTTTGTTGCCAACCTTTGAAGGCTAGCCTGATGAGCTCTCTTTTCTCTGTGCTATCCGCCTCGTATATTGCTTTTGACATTGCTTTGCGTTGTCTTATGAGTTGCCACGTGTTGTATGTAATGTAGTCTTTTCTCTTGTCATCCTCCATTCTCTTCGGCAACGCCTGCAGAGAATCTCGAAGTGCCCCTGTGATCTTTTGCAAGTGCTCATTGACGTCTACTTCCCATGGGACCGCTTCGATTTTTTTCAAATCTTCTATTATTTGCTGTAGTGACTCCTTGTCTTTGAAGTGCTGTCTGCTGCACAGCTCTTTTGGTTTTCGCTCTTCTTGTAGAACCTGCCCTTGGCATAGTGTAAACTCTGCTGCTACCATATGGTGGTCTTCTCCAGCGTGGCCTAAGTCTACATCTAGCTCAATCCATGACTGTATCTCTGCCTCCGCCCATTCCACTGGCAATGCAATGTAATCGATTCTGTGCAGTTGTCCTCTCTTGTCTGTCCAGGTGCCATGCTGATCTCCTTTGTGGTGTTGTGCAAAGGTGGAAGGGAGAAATTGTCTGCATCCTCTTGTCATCACCAAGTCGTGAAGCATCTCTCCGTTGTCATTCTCAATGTCATGTCCAGCAGCACCTACTGCGTTGGACTGTATGCTCCCAACTTTGGCGTTTGCATCTATGAAGGTGACGAGCGGAATGCTCAAATCTTTTCTTGCTGCCAAAATTATTTCTGTTGTCTTCCACCAGTCTCTTCTCTCTGCAAGAGCGTATCCCGAGTGCGGCCCGTGTCCTACGAACACATCAATACAGAGAAAAGGCGCCCGCAATGTGACCAACAATCTTCTCGGGTCTGCGTGGACGACCATGAAGTTCTCCGCCTTGAGAAAGTGCTCTATCGTCTTTTTTCCCCTGCTTTGTGTGGCATATGGCACTATGCGCGAGTACCATAGTTCGCATGAGTAGCAATGGTTGCTACCTTTGCCTGACGCTATCATGCCAAATGCCTCGGAATTGTAGCTCCCTGCTTCTCGTCTTGTCTCCATCATGCCGATCATCAGGAACTCCAGGTCCTGCAGCTGCCTGGTTATCATTGCCAGTCTCCCCGGTATTCTGAAACCGTCTTGTCCTTTTCTGCTTTTTGAATTTGCCTCTTCTCTTATGTCTATGAGCGACAATACGTTGTTGCATGCTAATTTGAAGTGTAGCACTGCTTTATTTTCTTCTGCGAAGTTTTGTGCCGCCTCTGTGTTTACCGGTATCTTTTCTGGTGTTGCTGTCTGCTGCTTCTCTCTCTGTGGTGCAATCCATGTTGCTATCTGCAATACACCGTCTGCTGAAAACGGTGGAAACTTGCCTCTGTCCTCTGCCGCCAAAGAATGCATCCATGCCCAGCTGAGTTGTCCATTCATGAGGCGGTCGAGCAAGTTCCGTGGAAGTTCTAACCCTGTATTGAACTTATGTTTTGCTGTTTCTATTGCTATGTTGTTAGCCAGCTCATTGAAGGGCTGCCCGTCATGCCCTTTTACATGTGCTATGCCGAAATATGCTTGCGCTGTTGCTATTTGTACCAAGCCTCTCATTGCCAAAGCCATCGCCGAGTATTTTGCCCACCCGGCTTGGCCATCTGCGGTCAGCCCTGCTGCCAGGCAGTCCACATGTAAGGTTGCACCAATGCCGTGCACATGGAAACAGCTTTGGAGCCACCAAAGGGTGCTCCAAATGACTCCGGATGCTTCCGCAGTCAGTGCCGTTGCTTCCTCTGCCCCTACGAACCTTGCCGTTTCATCGCTCTGTGGCGTCACCACATCGTCGCCCGTGAAGCCAAGTAGTGTGTATCTCTGGTCTGTGAGCTCTGCTATCACCACTAAGCTCCACGCTGTTTGTTGCTCTCCATTCTCATCCGCATCTTGATGCGAACCGTCTGTGTACATATGTATGTGTGCTAAGTCTCCCAGCTGAACTTCTTGCGGTTTTACTAGCATTTTTAATGCGTAAAGTGTACTCGGATGTAATTCTTCGAGCAAGTCTGTGTCTGTCTCCAATGAAAAGCTTTTCCACGTTTTCCACAGTACCATCACGTCTTCTAAACTTACTTGCATGTTTAAAGTTTGCACATTGACTACCACTTTTTTGTTGTTGTGTGTTGCCGTTGGCTCCCCGATACAGCTGCCAACGTTTTCAGGCAGAGGCACCACAAGCTGCTGTGATCTGTGCCTTTGCCTCTCTGCCTCCTCTAGTCGTCTAGCCTG
>CALGTP010000010.1 GCA_937902105.1 uncultured Actinomycetes bacterium | reverse complement strand
AACCAAGCTAGTCAACGCCCATGTGTTATTCTGGCGCAAAAGCCCTGAATCCACTAACCTTGAGTATCCATTCATATAATCTGTTAAAGACCATTTACAACGGTGCAGTGTATGTGCACATACCACTGCATCGACTGACGCTGCAGCATATGTTGGCTCGGATAAAATACATTTGCCAGCAGTTGCTTTCGGTTTACTAGGTCCCCTTATTTATTAGTGTGTGCTTGCATGGTATATTGAGTGAGGCGCTACAACTCTGTTACAGAGGTTATCAGTCAGCCGTAGGTCAGCAAACAGTGTCTACTGGACTTGCGAGCCGTGAGACCACGGCGAACACTCCACTCGTCTTCCCTGTACGAGGCAGGGAGTTGTGGAGGTCTGAGAACGACGTTTGCGAGGACATCGCAGCGTGGTGCTCAGCGCAAGGGATCGGCCAAGCGTTCTGTGTGTTGCGCCAAGCACGGGAAACCATACGTCCAGCGTTCGACCGCCTGGACTTGGCGACCGGAATGCGAGACGAAAGAAGGCGTGCGCAGCGCAACTTTCGTGCAGGTGTTGAGGCCGTCGCGCTACACGAGAGCACTGTTCTGTACAGCGCGCCGCTGCCGCTGCCGCCTTCTCCGCCACCGCAGCCAGTGCTGCGCCTTTCTGCCAAGGCTTTTCCTGCTCTTGGTAGCAGAAGCAGCCGCCGTCGCAGCCGCTGCCACAGCTTCCTGCCCGCAGAAAAGTTTGGAAGGGGCGCGAGGTGTATCGTGAGTTCTCAGAAGAGCGCTATTCGGACGAGATATTCGAGGGGGTCAGAGACTTCAAGTCTTTGTTTTCCCTACTTGCTGGCCATTTCGGTAAGGCATTTCCTGAGAAGAACTTCAAGCGCAAGCGCGAGCCTGAGAAACCCGGCCGCGCGCTAACTCAGCTTGAGGCTGATTGCGCTGAGTGGTCACGCGCGTGCACTGTAAAGGCCAACTCCGTCACGGAAGAGAATCGTGGTACATTGCGAAAGCTTTAGATTTCCAATTTGTCCTTTGGTGATCGTAGACGTTCAGTGCCTGTGACAGTGCCTGTGCAAGTGTGCCGAAACTCCATTGCCGAATCTCGCAGAGCAAAGTTCCGTTGTTTTTTAATGGTACGGTACATTGTACATGTTCTTCGTATTCGAAAGCAGTGGTCAGCGCAGGGATGAGTCTTGGATATTGTTGCGCCGGCTTTTAATGGAGTTGTACGTATTCGTGGCATATTACGACACGCTGACCTCTCAGCTCGTAGGTTGTTCACACGAGTCGTCGCACTCTGGGATTGGCGCAAAGCTCTGCTCTCGAAGTATCGATGGCAGGAGATATGAAGGCAGGCTTCAGCCCGAATCTAGCTTCATCCTCAGAGCAGCCTCTTTTGACTGTGACGCTGCTAAGTGATGTTGGCGAAAGTGCTTCAAGTGGTGCTACTGTTCCGCAACAAGGAGCAACTCAGTATAGTCGACAGAGTGGTGTACCGAATCTCGCCGCAAGCCGTCGAGTGTTATCTGCGCCATCAAGAGTGGTATCTGGTCTTCAGCATGTGCCTGAGTTTACACATCGTGATCCTTAAATTGATTTGGGTGATTCTGACGGTGATGTTGTTTCAGAGGCTTCTTCGAGATCCATGCAAGTTGTTGCATCCTCGACGGCGTCAGACCAACTGCAAGATGTCTTAGTGCATACTTATAGACCCCCGATCAATGTCACCAGCAGCCCAAAGGTCGTTCAAGGTGGTACTGTGATGTCTTCTCCGCGCCTTGAAGCTGCGGATGGTGGCATTGTGAGATCTTCGCCACAGCAAGCGTCTGTTAGATCATCGCCTGATCAGGTTTCGGTTGCCTCTTCTCCGCGTGGTGTGCGAAGCCTCGCCAACAGAGGATACGTTCAGTCATCAAGTTCAAGCGCCAGCTCTCGGTCGTCGGATATCAAGCGAGCTCGTGCTGATGCTGCGCTCAAGGCCGTTGAAGCAGCCAGATTGAGCCCGCGACGAATGAAGACGCATGGTGGATTAAGAATGGCTCTCAGACGCTGCCGTCGCAGGGGTCCGAAGACTCCAGCATGCCACAGCAGCCGCAAACTCTGCCATCGGTGAAGCCAATGGCAAGTGGATCTGGTAATCCTTGGCCTGGGTTTACTGTTGGCAGTCAACCTTTGATCATGAATGGCCCAAAGGACGTGCAGATGCAAACTGGCGATGAGCGACAGCCGATGGCCGTTGATTCGGATCAGCAGCAGGGCTTGCAGCAGCGCGTGACTCTAGGGGTACCGGTGAAGAACGGAGCTGAATGGTATTCGATGCCACCGCGATCCGCTCAAGAGATGGAGTCGCGACTTGGTGGTGCCGGAAGAAGTACAGGAGTGGTGCCGACGTTGCCCCTTCACCTCATCGCTTCGGCCGCTGAATCGGTTAATAGGGGAACTCCGAAGTCACAGGCTGATGATCAGAATCGTCCGTTGCCATATTTGCTACGAGCGCTTGCGCTGGGCAGTACGTGGAATAAGTGACATATGTGTCTACGAGCGCTTGCGCTGGGCATATCTCAGAACAAGTGACTTCTGTGCCTACCAGCGCTGTTAGCTATGGGACCTACGTCTTTGAGAAGCGCGACACGCCTCCGCCGCCACCTCATGATGAGATGGTTTGATTGGGGCTACTTCCGAAGCTCATCGAGCTGGACTGCGCGATGCCTCGGTCGCCTTCGCCACTTCCGCTGCCCCCACCTCCGCCTCCACCTTCGCGCATGACTTTTGATGCGTGGGCTGGGAGTGTGGAGCAGCAGCAGCCACAACATAGCCATTTTGGCTCGCAGCTGCAGCTTGCAAAGTCAGGAAGAACAGGTGCGGGTGATGGAGGTCGAGGTGACAGGCCGCAGTTGTGTCACAACCAATGCGGCCAGGTGCGTCGCGAGAGGCGCAGAACATGTTGCAAACTTTGCAGAAGCTATGATGGCCCTGATACTGAAGCTTGTATGGCTCCAGTGCTATCCTCGAGCTCCGAGGATGGAAGCCAAGTGTCTGAGGAGGTTCCGGTGCCTGAAGAGACACACGACGAGCCGGTCCATCACGTGAAATGTGAAGATCCGCCGCCTCCGCCTCCCGATGCAATGGGAGCCACTGCAGATAAAGCTGCTAGTGAAGCGAAGGTTTTCTCTAGGTTGAAGGAGGCTGAGACCATCAGCATCTCTGCAATTCCAAAGACTGCGTCTGAGTATCGTGGATGGGAACTTCACAACTGGAAGATTATTGCTGGCTCTTCGGCTTCTTGTGAAAATTGCATGCGCTGGTTGATGGAAATGAAGAAGGAAGATGTCACTTTTGAGTCTTTGCGAAACTCGGGTCCGGACTTTCTCAACCTTGACATCAAGACCAGCGCTGGCTCACCCTAGCACACCGCGCACGGGGAACTTGGACTCGCGATTCAGAACAAGGAGATTGCTTTGCTGAGTCAGGGGATGATGATCAAAGGTCGACAGATTTTGTTTCTCATCCACAAGAGGTTCAAGTCCGATTCCGACCGGGGTTCGTAATTGAAGATCGGCCATCTTGGAGCCGTGAAGTTTTCGACTGATGTGGAAGCTGGACTCTTCAGCCTCGCGACGAGGACGAGTTCATCTTTTTTCGTGATGAGCTCGATAAGGCCAAGATGATGGCTGAAGCCATGGCGCATTTGAGGCGAGTAAGAAAGAATCATGAGGATTGGTGTTACGATTGGCTTAGGCTTAGAGGTCGATTGGATTTCCACATGGCTATGAAAATCATGAGGGACAACACCGATGACATCGCGGCGACGCTTTCTGGCAAACCTAAGCTTGCTGCTGCTGCTACTGCCGCCAAGGCCACAGCTAAGGCGGAGGCTGCGGATAAGAAGAAGAAGAAAAAGAAGAAGAAGATCCAGCAGGAATCATCAGGAATCTGCCAAGGTTGCTGCAGCCGCCGCAAAGGCTGCTGCCATTCCGCCTGGGACTCGCACGATGTACTGTTTCGGGTTCCAGAATGGCAAATGCCCGAAGTCGTCTGCCGATTGCATGTATGCTCACGAGAAGGATCCCAACCCGCTCACGCCGAGGCAAGTAGAAGCTGCCAAGGCGAAGGCCCTGGCCGGCCGTGCTCAAGTGTCCACCAAGAAAAGAGCGAAGATGCCTCCTCGGAGAGCTGAGACTGAAGAAGCAGGTTCGGTCACTATGGTCGACAAGCCACGCAGGTTCTTTGCAGAAGGCAAATGCAAGAAGGGCGATGAGTGCACTTGGTTTCACGCTGCTGTGCCTGCGCATGCTGCTGAGGTCGTCGCCTTCGCTGCTGCCGTGATGCCCATGGTCAAGCCATCGATTTCTAAGGACAAGCTGCCGGAGATGACTCCTAAGAAGTCCAGCTTGCATTTACTGAACTCTTCCAGACGTGCCGGGCTTAGGTTGGGGTTTGGATCGGCGCAGACTTCTCTGCAGCAGGCATTGGTCATTACTATTGGTCTCACAGCTCAGTACAATGCTCCGCAGTTGCAGTCAGATGGACATCCTCGTGGGCTCATCACTGACGTGCGTCAGGCTCCCCGGGTGGCTCGCATGACTGCTAAGAACGCGTCAGAGGTGATGGGATAGGACTTCGTTCAACCTTCCCGTGATGCACAAGAGCTGTGTTGCTGCTCGGGAATTCCTTTGGGATTCGGGGACTGAGAAGGATCTTGTATGCCGCGAAGACTTATCCCAGCAATTGATCAAGAAGATTAAACACTCGAAT
>CALGTP010000009.1 GCA_937902105.1 uncultured Actinomycetes bacterium | reverse complement strand
AACCCCCCGGCGAAACTTTTCCGCAGTTGGTTTCATTTTTCCGCATTTCAGGAGTCGCGAGAGAAAACGCCGCGTTCGAGTGACTAGGTGCGATTTGGTGCGACTTGGTGCGGATGCTTCCTGATGAGTGCATGGTTCTTGATAAGTACCCGATAGGCTCTCTGGTGTATGTCTTTCATGCCGCTCAGATCGACGTCCTAGCCTTCATCGTCGATATCCGCGGCAGCGGCATCGGGCGCGAAGTCAAGGTCTGTTATCAAGGCTGGCCTCATCCACCTGAGTATGATGCATGGACATTCGATGATGAATGGATTCTTGAGAGGTCAAGCCGCCTTGAGCTGTTCAGCCGATACGACGAGGACGACGAGATCGACGTCGTCCCGTAATAGGATGCCTCCTACGATTGAAGAGGTGCGATCAATCTTGCCACCTGATTGGAACGACGACAGAATAACGGTGGAAGAGGTGCTCTGGGGCCCCATCTCTCCGGCTGATGCAAGGGCAGCGGGGGCACCATTCGCGACGAGCAGTATTCTCCTGAGGCCTGGCATAGATCCCGAGCTGCGGGCGCGGGTGCTGGCTGAGGTGCCTCTGGATGTGATCCCGTCAGGTGATGATACAGTCGCCTCATTGGTCGCTCGTCTCTCGTCGTCGTCGTTTCTGGAGGACAGCCACGTGCAGAAGTCTGGATGTCTGAAGCAACGTGTGCGGCTCAACGCGACATCGTACGCGCAGCCGCGACGGCGCTCGTGGTCGGTGGAGGTCGGCGAGCCGTACACGGATGACGATGGAGACGTGGTGTCGACGTTGATAAGTTACTCGGCTTTCGGCCGGGTTGCGGAAGATTGGGAGGCGCACCTCATGCCGCGGCCAGTGTTTGACCTAGGAGTTGTGCTCTGGCGCATCGCATTCCCATTCCTCACGGCAGAGTCGCAGGTGCATCCGCCAACTGCCTGCCAACTCCTGCTTTATTACAAGATGTTTGGCGGATGCATGGGGCGGCACCGGGACAATCACAATACAAAACAGATGCGGGATGTCGTGAGCGGCAAGCGGTCACGCGCTTCCTTGATGAAAGGCCATGCGCCGATGGGTCGTGAAGCCAACTCGCAGGCGCCGAATTCGTGCGTCCTCATTTGGACTGAGGGAGACGCTGACATGATCTTCTCCCTATCGTTTCCGCCAACGACTGAGTGGGGGAGCACGAACTTCGAGGCACGTCGCGATACGTACGTTACTCATCCTGTATTCTCAACACGGCTAGGCGCAGGAACGTTGCTGGTCTTCACGCCGGAGGACGACCTCTTCTTTTGCCACGAGGCCTACTTCTCAAAAGAAGGTGAACGTCAAGATCACCGCATGTCATTTGTTTTCCGCTGGCTTACTGCGGAGGGCACATTTAGGGTGGACACTGGCAAGATGAAACCCAAACGGTCTTAAGTACTAGGTCATAAGTGATCTAGCACAGTGTGACGGACCTTGAACTGACGGACATGTACTGAAGGGGAAATCCGTCTTAAAGTGCATGTGCTACACCCCGCGCCAACTGCGCCACACACGATGCGCGGCGAGGGCGATCGGATCGGTGGCCTCCCCGAGAGGCCGCCCCACATCCCCCCCCCCAGAAGGACCCCAAGGGCGCGGCGCCGGCGCGCCACACCCCTCGCCGCACCCTAACCCTTAACCCTAGCGCACACCCACCACACCACACCACACCGACCCACCACACGAGTTCACTACCTCCCTTCGGAGCACTTTGGTCACTACCACTCATGCTTGGTCACACGGAACATACCCTTGCACACATCACACTTGTACCTGTTATCGCCGTCAAGGCGCTCGGTCTTGGTGAAGCTCTTGAGCGCCTGCTCGACGCTTCGGTACAGCTCGCCACCGTCCGCCTGAAGCTCGAGGCGATCTCCCCTCTCCCCCACATGCGATGTTCATCCCCATGCGATGTTCATATGTTCTCAGGGTCGCCCCTCAGTCGAGCAGCTGGGTCACAGCTGGGAACACCCCCCCACACATGCTCAGAACAGCTGCGACAGCGTGTTGCGCACAGCGTCCTTTTGTTGGTTCAGCTTCGTCACAGCCTCTTCGAGCTGGCGGAAAGTTGCGCCAGCTTTGTCAAAGTCGTTTACGCGCTTGAACTCGGTTAAATTCGCGTCGAGCACGGCGATTTCCTCAACCGTCTGCTTGATTGCGCGTCCTTGGTTCTGGAGCGCCAAAGCGCCATCAAAATTTTGGCATTCGGAGCAAACCTTGATAACTCGCTCAACTTCCGTTATGAGCTCCTGCACATCTTGGGCGACGCCAGGAGGCATGGGTGAAGTCTTGTCAGCTGGCCCCTTGAGTTCGAGCACGGTGTGGTTCCGAGGGGCCATCATCGGCAGCGACGAACCAAAACCTCCTGAAGCGGACTGCGAGCACCCGAGGAGCGCCGCCCAGCCCTGGTGCGCCCCCATGACCTGCTGCGACGACCCACCGGCTCCAAAGCTCGTACACGATTGCATCATCATAGCGCCTCTGAAGCAAGATGCTGTATTCGAAGACTCCAAATGGGCCTGACTCATCTTTGTAAGTTCAACCTGCATCTCGGCCTTAGCAGCAATGCCCGCCTGCATTTTTGCATTCTCCATCTCTACCTGATGAAGTTGCTCCTTCAACTTGTCCTGCTGTGCTTGAAACGAGCTCGCCTGCTCAGCGAATTTCGAGCCATGTTTTGCTTCCGCTTCGTGCATCGCCTTTGTAATCTCTAACTCCTTCTTAAGATCGCTTATCCTTGCGTCCGTCTCCTTGGCTTCAGGCCGTGGCCTCTTCGCTTCTGCTATCGACTGACCCACCTCTGCAATCCGCTTGAACACGTCGATCAACTCGCTTGGGAGCGACGGCTGCGGCGGAGGCATCAGCGATAGTGCATGCACCGGCGGGGTACCCCCTCGACTGCGCTTCCTCTCATTCGCTGTCTCTTCCAGTCTAGCCACACCTGTCGACACTGCACGCACAACATCTTCATAATGCGTCTTCAACATGTTCGACTGTTTCACTTGAGGGGCATAGGAAGCGCTGTACTTCAGGGCCATTGAGTACAACACATTCATAGCGCTGACAAGGTCTTCGTAGTATGATCGTGCCATTCGCTCGACATTTCGTAACTCGTCTAGCGTCGTTGCCTGAAAGGCCCTGTTCTCCATCTTCTGTAGGTGATTTTTCCATGTATTGTTGACCAGCGAGCTTATTCTTCCTTTGATATAATCGAATGCCGCTTTCGCACCTCGACCTTTCGCACCTCGAGCAGCTTGCTCATTAATATGCTTGAGGACGCTAGCGAGGTCAAGCGAGTCAAACGTCGGAGATCCTCCGAGGCCTAAAGCTTCAGTCAACGACTCCACAACTGAAGCGGTGTCCGCATCAAAGATGTCCTCTTTATTAGCAGCCTCTTTTGGGTTCCTGACAGATGATTGGCCTTGCTTTGGATTCAGTGATGACTGGCCTTGCTTTGGTTTCGCGATCTGCGTCGACTTTGAGCCAGCGGAGGACTTTGAGCAAGATGAAGCCACTGCTGGCGATGATGCGGCGAGCGCGGCGGCGGTGCGGGCTGCAGCACTCTTCGGGGCGGAAGACAACGCCCCAGCCGCCAATGAGGCGGGCACTGAGCCCTTTGACGTCTTCCTGCCTCCCTGAGTGGCCGTCACGGCCGGAAGCAGAGAAACCGACTCTGAACCTTGGTGACCACTGTCGCCAGCATTGAAAGCACTCTCCGCCTTGAAAACGTCAGTCGCCCATCTCATCGTTTTAAGCTGTTGGAAGTTCACCATTGGTTGTCCAGCTCTGTCGTGAGTAAAGAGAAGCCTGGTCCCGTCCTCACCTCGCTTCTCTTGCATATCGATGATTAGATGTCTGGCCTTCTGGAGAAGACTGCTTCTCCCCTTCTGGAAGATTGCCTCTTTGCTTCCAGGAGACATGTCTTCCACGCTCGCTAAAAGGAGTGAATCAGCGAGTGAATTTTCATTGTTTGCCATCACGATCGCTGCTGGCTTGTAAAGTAGAGGTACGAGATGAGGGTAGTTGTCAAGTAGCCAGGACTCGTCCTTTTTGAATGTGGCCTCGTGAGTGAAGCACTGGAGGAAGGTGAGCACCACGTAGCCATGGTGGCCTACTGGCTTCAATGTCACCATTTCGTGCATGCCGCGAATCACGCTCGCCAACATAGCGTGGCCCCTCTTCTGTGCCTGGCAATCAGACAATATGAGATCGATTTCGTCACCTGGGATGCCCGCCTTACCATTTCGGGCAAGGGCCTCCCTCTGGACACAAATGGGGGCGGAGGCGAGCAACAACGGGCTGACACCTGGTCGGAGCAATCCCACGCCTGCAAAGATCTCCTTCGTGCAGAACGTCGGGTCACCGTGTTCCATGAGGAACAGTCGCCATGCTGATTGCGAAGCGATGTTGACCACGAGGTGGTGATTCTGCAACCATACCACGCTCCGGTCACCCTCTGGATCAGAGGGCGCGACTCGAAGAGCTGGCATCGAACAGTCTTTGGCCAAGATAGCCATTGCAATAACATTCGTTTCCACGACTTGTTCAAGAGCGTCAGAAGTGCGTTTATGTCCAGCAAGAGCGTCAGAAGTGCGTTTATGTCCAGCACTTGCTTCGGCTCCCGCGCTTCGCCTCCAGCTTGCGCCATCTTCCTCATCAGAGTCATCTGGCTTGGGGTACGGGTCCACGTGTGAGTCGACCGCCATGGGAGTAATCTTCTGCTTCCCCATGCTGGCCGATTTGGCAGCGGCCGCCTTCAAGGCAACGGCCGCTGTCGAGGCGGCAGACGAGGCAGAGGCGGAAGCGACGGCGGCAGACGAGGCAGAGGCGGATGCGATGGCGGCAGACGAGGCAGAGGCGGATGCG
>CALGTP010000008.1 GCA_937902105.1 uncultured Actinomycetes bacterium | reverse complement strand
ACACCTTTCGTGCGGGTCGGAACTTACCCGACAAGGAATTTCGCTACCTTAGGACCGTTATAGTTACGGCCGCCGTTCACCGGGGCTTCGGTCGCGAGCTTCGTCAAAGACTAACAAGCTTCCTTAACCTTCCGGCACTGGGCAGGTGTCAGCCCCCATATATCGTCTTACGACTTTGCGGAGACCTGTGTTTTTGGTAAACAGTCGCCAGCGTCTGATTATTGCAGCCCATTAAGGGCACCTCTTCTCCCGAAGTTACGAGGCTATTTTGCCGAGTTCCTTAGAGAGAGTTATCTCGCGCCCCTTAGTATACTCTACTTACCCACCTGTGTCGGTTTAGGGTACAGGTATTTATTGCTTATGATAGTTAGGGCTTTTCTTGGAAGTATGACATCAACTGGTTTAGTACCTTAGTACTTTCCTATTCGCATCTCAGCTCAAATCGTTTTCGCCGATTCTCAACACCTTGAATACTTAAACCGATAACCAACATTCGGCCAGCATAGCCTTCTCCGTCCCCCATTATCAACAATAAACAGTACAGGAATATTAACCTGTTATCCATCGACTACGCTTTTCAGCCTTACCTTAGGACCTGACTCACCCTCCGCGGACGAGCCTTCCGGAGGAACCCTTAGGTTTTCGGGGCATTGGATTCTCACCAATGTTTTCGCTACTCAAGCTAACATTCTCACTTCTACTTCGTCCACGCCCACTTCCGTTAACGCTTCAATCTAATGTAGAACGCTCCCCTACCGATGTTTTGACATCTTACAGCTTCGGCAAATTGCTTAGTCCCAGTCATTTTCGGCGCAGGATCACTCGAACAGTGAGCTATTACGCACTCTTTAAAGGATTGCTGCTTCTGGGCAAACCTCCTGATTGTCTCTGCAATCCCACCTCCTTTACCACTTAGCAATTATTTAGGGGCCTTAGCTAGTAATCTGGGCTGTTTCCCTCTTGACACTGAAGCTTATCCCCCAATGTCTCACTGGTTAACTAAACGTCTTAGTATTCAGAGTTTGCCTTGAATTGGTACCGCTCTCGCAGCCCGCACCAAAACAGTAGCTTTACCCCTAAGAAGAAACATTAACCGCTGCGCCTCAACGCATTTCGGGGAGATCCAGCTAGCTCCTGATTCGATTGGAATTTCACCCCTAACCACAACTCATCCGCTGATTTTTCAACATCAGTCGGTTGGTACCTCCACTTAGTGTTACCTAAGCTTCACACTGGCCATGGTTAGATCATCAGGGTTCGGGTCTATAAATTATGACTAAAAGCCCTTATCAGGCTCGCTTTCACTATGGCTCCGACATTCTCTTGTCTTAACCTTGCCACAACCTACAAGTCGCCAGCTCATTCTTCAACAGGCACGACGTCGAGCGTTAAGTCGCTCTTCGACTGCTTGTAAACTTACGATTTCATGTTCTATTTCACTCCCCTCCCGGGGTTCTT
>CALGTP010000007.1 GCA_937902105.1 uncultured Actinomycetes bacterium | reverse complement strand
GTGATTGTCGTCGGCTACGCCTGCCATGAGCGGAAGCTGACCTGACTCAACCTCCTCGGCTGTCTGGTAGTCCACGTAGAAACGTGACCCTTCTCTGTAGAAGGGGACGCAACCTCCTTGGTCATCACTGATCCAGCATCCTTGGCGAGTGAAGTGAACGTCATGTCCAGCATCCATCTGGGCACAAACTGCCAAAATGTCTTCTGCGGTAGCGTCGGTGACTGAGAGTCCTACCTCCTTCAGTTGGCCTTCAAAGCGGACAATGGGGTTTTGTCTGCCTTCAACTTGAAGTGGAGTGTCATTCACAGCATACAACTCCTTCGCCTTGGTCGTATCGATGGGAGCACCGAAACGACCTGGCCGCACCACTGATTCGCAAGCACCGCTGTCTATCAGGAACCTTCTCTTCTCTCCGAACATGAGGATCTGATCTGCCTTAGGCGGTTCAAGCGTGCGATCTGCGTGCCTGGGCGGTAGAGCTTTGAAGAGCTCATCGAGATTGTCTGGCAAGTCACAGTCTTCTTCAACTTCTCGAGAGTTCAGCAAAATGCCGCACCCGGAGTTGTCGTCGGACTCGTCGTCCCAAGCTGAGAACTGTCCGTCGCAAGTCTGCAACTGAACCTTTGCTGTGTTGTCTAGCTTTTGCCATTCATCAGACTCATCGCTGCTCGCAGTTCCTCCTGCTAAGCTTGATGGCTTGATGCTTGCTGGTGCCTCACTGATCATCATCATGTAGTCAGGCTTCAATGGTCGTTGCGATGGCTTCTCCGTCAGCATGCTCAGCCTACTGCCAGTGAACTGACAGAAGCGTGACTTGCCCGGTTGAATCATGGAAATGCTCGGTCCTGCGGTCGATCCTGACACGCTGGATGCCGAGGAGGACATGTTTACTGACTGCAAGAGCTGATGCCTTTGCAAGTCCAGTAGCTGTAACTGCATGGAAGGGTCAAGCATAGAGACCTGAGTGTCTGCTACGTTGCCTGCAGCGTCCGTTAGGGCATTGACCTTGCCCTTTTCATTTCCCTTCTTGCCACCTTTGCCATCACCCTTGGGGTTAGCTGGGTTGAACCAGCAATTGGCAGTAGGGTGTCGGTTCCAGCAGATGTCGCACTGGTCCCGTGGGCCTGTGTTTGGGTTGGCAGGCTTGTCCTTACCACCCTTGCCCTTGGCTTTGCCCTTGGCATCCTTGCCGTCGGTCTTGCCCTTGGCATTCTTGCCCTTATCACCCTTACCCTTTTTGCCTTTGCCTTTACCGTCGCCAAATGCGTCGATCTGCATGGCATTAGGATCTTTCTTTGGTTCTTTCTTCGCGGCTCCGTAGTAGTTTCCTGCCTCTCGGTGCCATACTTGCTTGCTCTGCAAGTAAGAAACGATTTGTTCTCGAAGAAGATCATAGCTCTTGAGCTTGCCGATGTTCTGAGAAAGGTGCTGCTTGAGCGCCTGGGGTGCGACTTCAAGAATAACAGCCCTCTTATCTTCGTCATCGAGGTGTTTCTTGTAAGCTGCTTCGTATTTCCCCACATCGGTTTCCCAGTCAGTCAGGGCGGTCGCCCATTCTGATTCCTTTGTTGGAAATACTGGGTGCAATAAGCTTCGTCTCCATGTCAAGCTCTTGCCTTCGGTTTCCGGATTGAAGTGCGTGTGAAGTTGCCGCCAGAGCTCAAACCCGTTAAGGTCTTCGACTGACCTGCTGATCATTGCACAAACTCCGAAATCCTGAGTCCAAGATGTCAGCATGGCGTAGAGGTCATTGCTGCGTTTCTCAGTTTCTGGCGTGTAAAGAGAGTTGTCCATTATCTGAGATTCACGTGCGGCCATGTCCAGCTCGGACTTGTACTCCTTGTCCACGAAGTTCAGGTAGGTGGTAGCTTGCCATTCAAACATTTCCCAACCTTCTCGGGCGAGGAGCGCCTTAGGCCTTGTGACTGGGCGCATGTCGACACTCTGCTTTGCGGCTGAGGAGGCTGCGGCAGCGCTTGCTTGAACGCTTGCCGTCTGTGCCCCAACTATTGCCTCACCATGGGCAGCTGCTTGTCTTGCCATGAGCAGTTCTGCTTGTTGCAGTGATTGCTGCTGCAAGGTGTTCTGGGCTCCCAGGCGGGCAAGCTCAGTCGCTTGTGCGTTCAACTGTGTTGAATGCTGCAGCTCAAGTGCAGCCATCTTCGCGTTCATGTCTGAAAGCATGTCCCGAAGATTGGCGAGTTCGGCCATTGTGAATTGGCTCAAGCCTCAACAATTTGCTTGCTCCAAGCTCAGTGGGTCCTGATACTTGGGCTGCTGCTGGCGCTTGCTGCCGGCCACTGCCAGTTGCACCGCTGTAACCTTCTGGAACGTCTTCCTGAGGTTTATGTACTTGAACTTTCAGGAACGTTTCCTGAGGTTTATGTACTTCGAACTATTGCTAGTTCTGGCACTGCGCAGGGCTCTGTGGCACTTCTGCTTGGTGCTCTGGGTTGTCGTGTGACCGGTAGTCTGTTGCAACAGCTAGGTCTGCACGCTTTAGCAAAAGAGCGTCGGTTGGTCCGGGCTTCTTTTGTTGGTTTCTGGAAGGCCTTAGCTTTGCCAGATTTGTCTTTCTGCGTCCAAATCTTCGGGCTTCTTTTGGCTCCGTGTTCGGTACGCTTTTGGCTTGCTGCGGGAAGCAGTAGCCGGTGGCTCACAGCGCTGTGCGTCTGTGGCTTTGCCTACTGCTGTGCAGTGCTCACTGCAACAAGCAGTGGCTTTGCTCTCAGCTCAGTGGCTCCTGAGACTGAGGCAGGTGTTCTGCAGGGCAAACTGCAGTTAAACACCTACACCAAGCTCCGCGCAACCATGCGAGAGGCGGGGCGCAGCGGTTTTCTA
>CALGTP010000006.1 GCA_937902105.1 uncultured Actinomycetes bacterium | reverse complement strand
GCATTGCAGGTGTTGTGACCACACTTGAGGTCTTACGCTCTGCAGTTGACGCTGGGGAGTTAGATGCCCGGATAGAGGCCATCAGTGGTTTGGTGAAATCGGGTTTTGACAAAGAGTCACAAGGATCAAAGCGTCCGACCTTGAAGCTTCCTAGCAAGTCAGCCTAAAAGGAACTGCTTGGAATTAGGGCCGACATTTGTTGTCGGCAATTCATAATGCAACAAATATTTAACTTTTTTGAAAGGAATCAATGGGGGGGCACTCAGGAATTAAAAAAGCGTCACCGTCTAAAAAAAATTTTGTGCACTAAGCTTGTGCTGTGTTGATTGTGGCCAGTTCAAGCCTCACTTTTGCTGCGTGCCAAACAAAAATCCAGGACAATCTTCTCTCTTTTATCATGACTGATTTCAATATCAAAGATGACGAACGCACAAAAATTTTTCAAAGAAGCGATACCAACTACTGAACAGAATTATTCGCGAAATCTTTGTATTGCAGAATTTACAAGCCCTTCAACACTACCTCGCTGGGTATATTCGTACCGCAAGAAACTCGCATCACTTCCTTTCACTGCAGTGGCCTTGATATGTTCAAGCGCAGCAATGCTGCCTAGGAACTCCGCTTGTGGCTGTATGCGCTTAACAGTTGCCAAAATATCTTCACGCAATGAAAGTTGTTCATGAGTTTTGGGGTGAATAAGCGATCCATCTAAGCCAAATCGACAGGCAAGAAAGCGGTTGTAGTTGTAAACAAGGTAATCATCTTCGACTGGATCAGGCTCGTTGCGATCTAATAAATATTTGCAAAGTGCTTGAAGGTAGGCGGCCAGTGCTGCTGCACGATCTACCGAAAGTGGCGTGTCGCAAACTCGCAGTTCAATGGTTCCGTACTCAGGCTTCGGCCGAATATCCCAATAAAAGTCTTTCATGCTCTTGACCACGCCTGTCAGTTCCATTTTTGAAAAAAACTTATCCTCAAACTCATCCCATTGAAGTAAAAATGGGGCTCGACCACTTAGTGGAAATGCAAATACAGAATTGAGCCGTGCTGAATTAAATAAAGTGTCATAGCCTTGAACAAATGGGGAAGAAGCAGATAAAGCTATGAAATGGGGTACATAACGGTTCAGTGCATGTAGAAGATAGAGCGCTTCATCCGCGCTGGTACAACCCACATGAACGTGCTGGCCAAATATGGTGAATTGCTTAGTGAGATAACCATAAAGCAGTGATACTTCTTTGAATCTTGGTTTTTTAAAAATTCGGCGGTCAGACCACAGCTGAAAAGGGTGTGTTCCACCACCGCAAACACCGATATTGAGACGGTCACCTGCTGTAACAACCTTGTCACGCATGTCCTTGAGCTGTGCTAACAGACTGGCATACCCCGTGTGAATATCTGTTGCCATTTCTAACATGCTCTCTGTGACTTCGGGTGTCACATTTCCAGGAAACGACTTGCGTCTTAACAACTCGAGCATATCCGGACTTGCTGCAGCCAAATCAAAGTCATTCAGGCCGATCAGTTGTAATTCAAGCTCGACCCCTAGGCTTAGTGATTCAGAGGTTTTAAATGGTTCAAGGGGCATGTGATGACTCCTTGCCTTCTGGCACTTCATGGGCCCAGATCAGTGCTCTTTGAACAAATATTGGACCGAATACCTCCATCGTCAATGCAACTGTTGCCAGAGGCGCTAATTGATCAACAAAGCTGATTCCAAGATAGCGTGTTTGCTCTAAGACCAAAATAACGAAGGCAGAAACTGGTGTGGTTGCCATACCTATCAGTAATCCCTTTCGCCATGAAACGCCACTCACAAAAGAAAATAGCCCAATTCCTGCCATTTTTGCAAGTTGCCGAACCGCGATGATGGCCAGACCAAGTCCTATGCCTGCATAGACTTGTTCCCATTCAAGGGTAGATGCTATGAAAACAAATAAAAGTATCGATAAAAGATCTCCCAATGCACCAAATCCACGCTGCGATGTTTTCATAACGATACGGCGGTGTCGTACGGTTAATCCAAAAACAAGCGCGGCTAGAACAGGAGAAAGTTTCAAGCTGTGCGCAAGGGCAACAACTCCAATGATGGCAATCGTAAAAGCCAGCGTACTATCGTTGCTGGTGCGGTTTGTGAACCTAAGCAAGCCAGGAATAAACACACCAGCGGCGACACCTAAGAGAATAGATATGACGAGAACTATCAAACTGCTGTATGAAGCAGCCCAGAGATTGCCGGAAGTTTGAAAAACCACAAATCCAACAATAACTTTGAAAGCAAACACGGAAAGAACGCAGTTCATGGCAGATAAATGCAGGATGCGTTCGGTGACTTGACCTGAACTGCGTTGTTCGTTGATAACACGCACAATCGTTGCAGGCGATGAAGCCATCGAAAGAGCTGCCAACAGCAAAGAAGTTGATACAGATTGATCAAAATAATCTGAAACAAAGTAAACAGCTGCAAAGGTAAGAGAAGCCTCAGTGAGACTCGCTGCTGAAATCCAAGGATTTGACTTCAGCCATCGTAAATTAATTCGGTAACCGCATTCAAACAACAGCAGACCAAACGCAATATTCGCAAGCAGAAGCATCGATGGTTGCATTTGAGGCAAGAGTCCTAATTGCGATGGGGCAAAAATAAATCCGACCAGTGCATAGGAACTGATGCGTGGCAGCCTTAGCCATTGGTGTCCCACTTCACCTACAAACCAAGCAAGAAGAATGGCTAAAGGCCAAGCCACATCTATAAAAAACTGTTGAAAGTTGATCAAGTTTTATCCTATTTAGGTTGCTGATGATAAAGTAAGTTTGTTCTTTTCAGCAGAGGTTTTCCTATGTGTCCAGCCCTAAAACAATTAAATAGAAATAATATCGGAGCTACCAAAACCACAGCATCACCATTAACAAATTGCTACTGTCAAGTATAGCCCAATTGCGACGCCGTGCGAACAGGGTTGGAGCCGTTGAATTTGGCTAATCGGGGTGTCGTGAGAAACGACACTATTGAAACAGGGTTAGAGTTGTCCATTGAATGTGCAATGCCTAATCTGGGGTAAAGGTGCCCGAGACCTTGCCGCAAATTTTGAACACTGTCAGCCTTGACCATCAACACGCTCAAAAGGATCTCCCATATGAGGGCATCCTTCGAGAAGCAGGCGGTAAAGCTGCGCACAATCGTGCAGCTTGTCTGGCGG
>CALGTP010000005.1 GCA_937902105.1 uncultured Actinomycetes bacterium | reverse complement strand
CCGTTGCGAAAAGTCGCCGGTCATCTTCGTCATCTTTCGGCACCTTCCAGAGACGCTTGATCGAGGAAAACCCGAAAAAGCGCCGCGTTGGCGTTCCACGCAAACATGGAGACCAAACAGACAGCCCTGCCGCTGCGCACCATCTCGCATTGGGGCAGGCAGTTGGCAGCGGCGCTGTGCGGCTGTGCGTTCGGGTTGATGGGCGCTACTGGTTGGAATCCGATTCTGACATTCTTTGCTGTCATGCTGAGCAGTGCGTTTGTGGCCTTGAGATTTGCATCGGACCCAATTGCAGACCGCTTGGTCTATGACGAGCGGGCGGATGTGATACGGGAGGGATTATCCCTCCCTGCTGCAATAGGCCTCTTCTTCTTGACTTGGGTCGTGTCTCACACGTTGGTGGTTTGAACGAAGGACGACGCCGTGCCTACCTTCCGTTCCCGCTGCAACGGGTAAGTGAAGTGGTCTCGTGTTGTCCACATGCGTTGATAATTCACGATGCATGTGCACTGTCTTAGCGTACACACTTCATTCAGACAAACAGAGCACTCTCGCCACTTGTAACATAGTCTAGCACGTGATCTTCTAGGGAACACACAGTGAGGCAACGGAGCGGAGGCTTGAGAAGATCAGAACGGAACGACAGAAGTTGAGATCGGTGGGACACGGTGACGCGGCGTTTGGTTCGCGTTGCCCGCGGCGCTGACGGATGAGCGTGGCCACCAATACATGTCACTTCCAGCCGGCAAGCGCTGGCCCATTGCGCCGGTCCTCGCGGTACTGCAGCACAAATGAATCGGGTGCCGACTCCTGCCTAACGGTCGTGGGCACGTCCTCGATGGCTCCAAGGCGCTTCTTTTCACGCTCACTCGACGAGCCTGGCGCCGGGCTCGTCCTCAGCTTGGGGGTGCTCGTCGCTGGCGGGTGGCCGTAGTCACCGACAAACGCAGGCAGCCGCGATGGCGGCGGCGCAGGCAGCCGACCCCGCTCATGCAGCGGCGCCCGATTGCGAAGGTGGGTCGCAGCCGCCTCGGAGGTGCCGGCAGCCGCCTCGAAGGTGCCCAACGGGGGCGGCGCCTTGGCCGAGACGCTCGCTGACAAGCCTGCTAAAGAGGCAACGAGCGGGGGCGCCGCGCCTGCGGGTGGATGCTCGACTGAATCAGCCTTCGAAGGCACGTCGGGCAGCACTTGAAACGGCTGATCCCTGGAGGACATAAGGGGCAGAGGCGAAGAAGCAAGAGCCTCCGCATGCACATCG
>CALGTP010000004.1 GCA_937902105.1 uncultured Actinomycetes bacterium | reverse complement strand
GCGCACGGCCACAACTTCACCTGACATACCATTCACAAAGCCTCGTGCTTTGTCTCGGTTCTTTGTTAGAGTCACTCTCATTCCATTGAAGACTGGTAGTCTGGACGGCACCCATGCAACTAGTTTCCTTCCATTGTAGTTTGAAGGATTACTCTCTGGATCACCAGGCACGAACACCAAAGGCACACGATCGGCAAAGAGGCTTCTCAGCACCAAATTGTTTAAATAGCCCGACGCCCACCTGCTTATTGTGACAAATGTAGTATCTGGGGTCTCTATGAGAATTTGCGCGACATCTTGTAAGTCTGGATACTCACGATCACCTTCTCGTCGAAGTTTTGGTGCACGATGATGACGTAAAATAGCGCGCACCTCTGGGGCTGACGGCTGTGAAGACCTCAGAAGTTCCAACTTCCACCGCAGGATCTGGCATTTACAACGGCGCATTGTGTGCAAACGATATGTGATTACATGTCGCGTCCAAAAGAAACTGTCACTGGCCCGAAGTGGGTCCATACCTCGAAGCTGTGCAAAATCGCCAACGAAAACGAGCGCAGGTCGTCTTTCGGCTGCTACCCACAACCGGAGAAGCCTCTCGAACATGTCAAGAGTCAACTGTCCCACTTCGTCAATCACGACGAGGTCTTTGTCCTGCATCATGTCCAAGGTGTCATGCTCAGGCCTGTGCAAGGCGAACATACCGTGAATTGTGTCTATGTCAAGACCAGGGAAACGAGTCCTGTAACGAGCTGCAAGCATACCTGTTGGGCAAGCTACAACAACATGAGCTCCAGTGTCCACAGCATTCTCAATGCTTCTTTCCACAGCTGTCGTCTTTCCGCTTCCAGCAGGGCCAAGAATAGCATATGCTTTGTTGGTGTGTTCTTGTTGGAACGACCCACTTCTTTCTATCCACTCTGCCCATGCATCTGCGTCCTTGTCTTCTGGCCAGCGCCGCTCTAACGCTCTTTTGGTCATTTGTTCTATTTGGTGAATGGCTGTGACTTGATCCCACGCCAATCGAAAATCGCCTTGGTGAGGACGCAGAAGATCGAGTGTGTGCTCAGGATTTGGATTTGTCTCCAAGGTCATATCTCCATTTAGGTATGCCTCAACTAGCTCCGTCTGAGCTTGGAGCATCTTCAAATAGTTCTCTATGTGATGTTCTGAACGTGCTTCCTTCTGAAGATCATCACGTACTGTGTGCATGGACTTCCAGAACTGGGGACGCCATAAAAGGCACAGCGCCAGCATCCTGTAGTTTTCTGGAACAAGGAAAACTCTGTCCAGCCAGAGGTCTTGTAAACTTCTCCAGGGAACGTGGAGCACCAGCCATTG
The DNA here is from genome assembly GCA_937902105.1 of uncultured Actinomycetes bacterium. Classification (GTDB taxonomy): domain Bacteria; phylum Actinomycetota; class Acidimicrobiia; order Acidimicrobiales; family Ilumatobacteraceae; genus Casp-actino8. The sequence goes on along the minus strand of CALGTP010000004.1, from coordinate 1,815 downwards.
GCCATAATACTTGTCGTTTGTCCGAGAATACATGATAGGACTGACCATGACTTCGCCTCTGGTTTCCACGGCGTTGATCCATTCTTCGATTGGTGTGTCCACTCCCTCGTGCTTGTGTCGCCGAACAAAACGTTGATGTATGGTACCTTTTCTGGAAGAGCGTCTAAGATACTCCAAAAAGGTCATCTCTTCTTTTCTCCAAGTACATTGAGCATAATGGAGCGGGTCCTTCTGTAGCTCCTCGTCGCCAAGAGACGGTATCGACAGCTTTCGGACGCAGCCACCTGAGAAGCACTGCGGAAACTGCTGTGCAGCCATCTGCAAAACCATTTCAGGTTCCAGAGGGTGGTATTCCTCTAGAACACGACGGGCCAAAGAGAACCCACTGGCTTTTTCGTTGCCTAAGATTTCTGATGAGAAAGAGCTGGAAAATTTCGGGAGGTAGGAGGCAACGTATTGCAGAATAAGATGCCTGCCATCGCCACCGACAACGTCCATATGACTTTTGAGCCCTCCGATGACATCCTCCATGTAGGCTCGGCAGTGCTCGTGGAATGAACATCCTGGATGATACAATCGCAGCACTTTGTGTTCTTCGTCCCATGCCGTAGGCACTTCGTTCAGTGGCCAACCGCTATTGCTGTAGTCGAGCTGGGATCCCCGCACCAAATCACGCAGAGGACCTGGCTCTTGTGGTATGTCACCTCGTATGATGGTCTCCGGCTTCGTCGCAGAAATGTGAGTGAGCCAAAGCAGTATGTGCACATGGACGGCCCCGCGGCCGTGGTAGAACTGGGGCATGCGATGGTTTTGCCGCTTCCTTTTACCATCTTGAAGTTCCAATCGCCCGACATAGTTCACGACCGTCTGTTGGCCGGAGTCGGTTTTCGAGGCAAAAGAATGTTCTCCTTGCATTTGCTGACCGTCATTCCAGCCAGTCAAAAGCTCCTTGGTTGTCTGCGTCAAAACATGGGCTATGTGTAAAGTTTCGGCTACAGGCAAATGCAAAACTCGTTTGCAGAGTTTCACCATCTCATCCTCGATCCAAGGAGGATAAGGGGCAGACCACTCGTAAATCGAAATGGTAATGAAGAATGTGGGAAGTCCAATTTGCTTCACTAGGTCTACCAATGCCATGTGCCATCTGTGCCAAAACTCTCGTGAAAATGACTTGCCTGCCACCGCAGCCCGCATAGGAATTCCTGCTGCGTTCTTGGCACCACCTATTGCCGAGGACATGAAAAGATCGTATTGGAATTGAAACAGTTCGTAGATGGCACCATACCCCAAGATGGGCGAAAGAACTTTGGCCATGTAGCTCGCCTTGGTGCTTTGAAACGTACCACCTGCTTCGCCCTCTTCAGACTCTTCGTCGTCTTCGTCGCTGGAATCATCATCGCCTCCTCTGCGCTGGCCCGCTGCAGTGGCTTTACGTCTCTTTGCAAGTCTTCGCCAGTGTTGAGAGCGAATGTACGTTTCGCACATTTCAGTGTCCCAGTATAGCCATGCCCACACTGCACTCTCCAGACCCACAGTTTCCATAAAGGATATGGGCAGCTTCTTGTGCGGCGTACTTGGCTCGAGATCACCTCTCTCTATAGCTCTTTCACGTTGCTCCAGATACTTGATGTGCATGTCGTGAAACTTGCTGTATGAGGAGGACGAGCGATGCATCAGATATTCAGCAGCTACTAGAGCAACTTCTTGTGACTCCTCGGGCAAAGCTTCGATCCTGTCACCAAGCGTAAGGTCTCTCCAATAAAAACGAGTCATCCAGGTCTTCATGCGATAGCCGTCGATGACCCTAAAATACGG
>CALGTP010000003.1 GCA_937902105.1 uncultured Actinomycetes bacterium | reverse complement strand
GGTACTACGACTTGGTACTACGACTTGGTACTACGACTTGGTACTACGACTTGGTACTACGACTTGGCAACGAGCCGACTGAGTCGCTCAATCCGAGCGTCCTGAACTCCAAGCAAATCGACCAGTTGACTCAACACAAAATCACTGTTGAAGCTGCCCTCTTCAACCATGGCTTCAAGGTCGGCCCAGTCTTTGGTCCGGTTAAACATTGCTTTGAAAATTGCAAGAAATTCTGCTGACAGGATGGGAATTTCTACTCCGTTCAAAGTGCCTTGTGATGTTTTCAAACTCATCTGCTGATGAAGATCTGACACATTGAAGAACAAATCAACGGGCGTCTCGTCCCAAAAAACTCTGGTCTGACCTTCTGCCTTCAAATATTTGAGTTGACTATCAGTGAATTCAATCACCGAGCGAAGCGCCTTTTGAACGACTGATACTTCTTCGGCCGGCAGAAATATGTTGATGTCGATGTCGCGGGTTGCTCGGGGTTCCCCCGTGCAGTAAGCAAGCGCTAACGCTCCTCCAAACGCATGACCCACATCTGCTTTGTCAAGCAATTGGTGAATCGTCAAAATGCGATCAACGAGCGAAATCATGAAACGTACTGAGCTTTCGCTGATTGTGCTGCAGCTGGTCGTTTCGGCAATGCATCAGCAAGATGCAATACCTGCGCAAGTCGCTCACCGCACACCTCTCGATTGAGCGCTGGATTTTTACGGCGGAAAGTGATCTGGACCTCGAGATCACAAGCATCAGCGATTCGATACAAAGAAGACAACGAGGGTGAACGACGACCTGATTCATACTCAACTAGCGCTGCGGGAGTCGTTTGTGCACGGCGAGCGATTTCACGCTTAGAAAGTTCGGAAATTTGTCTGATTCTCTTCACGACCCATTGACCGCTATTCGGCAGAGACTTTGTTGTTTTTTCCATCAGCCACCTCAACTTGGAATCCTAGAGTGTTATAGAAAACGATAACACCAATTTTCGGACTCCGCACCGGCAGGATTCAAATTCTTTTCAGTAACTACACACCGAGGGCGGGTTCAAGACCTATCGTCACGCCCGGCAAGTCAGCGATCTTTTTGCAGGCCAAGACCACACCTGGCATAAAACTCACTCGGTCATAACTGTCTTGACGAATGGTCAGCGTTTGTCCCGCCGCACCCAAAATGACTTCTTGGTGAGCCACCATGCCGCGCATGCGTACCGAATGTACACGGATATCAGCGGGACCCTTGCCTCCGCGTGCACCTGCGATCACTTCATGAGTCGTTGGGTCAGGAGCCCATTCACTTGATGCTGCAGCCATGCGATTGGCAGTTGCGAGGGCCGTACCACTTGGTGCATCGGTCTTGTTCTCGTGATGCAACTCAATGATTTCAGCAGTCTCGAACCATGGTGAAGCCATCTCGGCGAACTTCATCATCAGCACCGCGCTAATCGCGAAGTTGGCAGCGATCAGACAGTTTGATGAACTAAAGACAGAACGAAAACCAGCGATGTCGGCGTCAGTGAATCCAGTTGTTCCCACGACTGCGTGGACACCATGCAATGCGCACCACTGCAAATTGGTACGTGAAGCAGCAGCAATGGTGAAGTCAACGGCTACTTGCACGCCAGCATCCGCCATAGCGCGCGGGTCGGCAGCGACGGAGATTCCGTGGATGACCGTGCCCACACATGCTGAGTCAACTGCGGCCACTAATTCGAGGTCAGGGTCGGCCATGACTGCATCGCACACCGTTGCTCCCATGCGCCCACCAGCACCAAATACCCCGACGCGAATTTTTGAATCAGCCATACCTTGATCATAAGCCCTAGAACGAGACAGGCTCCCGTCTCTTTCGAGATCGGGAGCCTGTCGTTACTCAGTTATTAGTTGGTGAATCAGCGATGACGGCGGGGACCGCGGTCATTTCCGCCACGGCCACCACGGTCGTCACGGGGTGCCCGCTCCGAGCCACCAGCTTCGCCGCCGGGGCCGAGGTCGCCAAGTTCACTACTGATCTCACTATCGAAAGCATCATCGAAACTGACAGTCACAGGACCAGTCGCAGGTGCAGCAGCACGAGGTGCCGATGCCGCTGGGGCTGAAGCAGCAACCGGTGGGTCGCCAGCCAAAGTCAAACTGACCTTACCCTTGTCGTCAATGTCCTCAACGCGAACTTCGATTTCCTGACCGAGTGTCAAAACATCTTCCACGTTGTTGATGCGCTTGCCAGCACCGAGCTTCGAGATGTGAATCAGACCATCACGACCAGGAAGGATGTTGACGAATGCACCGAACTTAGTGATGCTGACAACGCGGCCATTGTAGATCGCACCGAGTTCTGCCTTAGGAGGATCGACGATTGCCAAAATACGAGCCTTGGCGTCTTCCATTCTCCATGCTTCGACAGCACCGATCGTCACAATACCGACAACTCCATCGTCGTCGACAGCAATGTCGGCGCCAGTTTCCTGCTGGATGGTGTTGATGACCTTGCCCTTTGGTCCAATGACTTCGCCGATCTTGTCCATCGGAATGGTGATCGAAATAATCTTCGGAGCAGTCTCTGCCACGGTGTCACGGCCCTTGGAGATTGCCGCGTTCATGACCTCGAGAATTGTCATCCGGGCTTCTTTGGCCTGCTGCAAAGCCGCTGCCAAAACATCGGCGGGAATGCCATCAATCTTGGTATCGAGTTGCAATGCAGTCACCACTTCAGAAGTTCCGGCAACCTTGAAGTCCATGTCACCGAAAGCATCTTCGGCTCCCAGAATGTCAGTCAGGCTGAGGTACTTACCCTCGGCGTAGATGAGTCCCATAGCGATACCTGCAACGGCTGCCTTGATTGGCACACCGGCATCCATCAACGACAGGCTGCTTGAGCAAACCGCGGCCATTGAGGTAGAACCGTTTGAACTCATCACTTCGCTGACCAAACGCAACGCATAAGCGAAGTCATCTTGGTTAGGAACAACTGGTAATAATGCACGCTCGGCCAAAACACCGTGTCCAATTTCGCGACGCTTAGGCGTACCCACGCGACCGGTTTCACCATTAGCCCATGGGGCCATGTTGTAGTGGTGGATGTAGCGCTTGGAGTTCACTGGCGACAAAGTGTCAAGCATCTGGTTCATGCGGGGCATGGCCAAAGTCGTCACGTTCATCACTTGAGTTTCTCCACGCTGGAACAATCCAGAACCGTGTGCAGTACGCAGAACACCAACTTCGGCCGAGACTGGACGAAGATCGCGTGGTCCACGACCGTCGATACGGATGCCATCTTCAACGACGCGCTTACGCACCAACTTTTTGGTGAGGCTGCGAACAGCTTCCTTGATCTCTTTGTCGCGACCAGCGAATGGAGCATCAGCAGAACCAGCCAATTGCGCCACAGCAGCGTTACCAGCAGCATCAGTAGCAGCATTGCGCTCAGACTTCAGAGCGATGCGCACTGCATCAGCCAACAATGGTGTGGCGATTGCTTCAACAGCAGTCCATACATCGTCACCGTAATCAAGTACTGGTGTGTACTTCAGTGCAGAGATTGGTCCACGAGTTGCGATGACCGAAGCCAACAACTGACGCTGCAAAGCGATCGACTCTTTGATGTACTGCTTTGCGGCATCAAGGCCACCAGCGAGAACAACTTCGTCAACCTTTGGCGCACCATTGGCGTAGTAATCAAAACTCTTTTCGGTTCCACCGGCTTCAACCATCATGATTGCAACGTCTCCGTTGTCAAGTTCACGACCGGCAACAACCAGTTCGAATGTTCCCTCTTCACCCTCGACATAGGTGGGGTGAGGAGTCCATGTGCCATCTTGTGTGAAAGCGATACGTACTGCACCAATCGGACCATCGAATGGGATTCCGCTGATCATCAAAGCAGCCGAAGCGGCGTTGATACTCAAGACGTCATGCGGGTTGATCTGGTCGGCACCCAAAATGGTGAGAACGATCTGCACTTCGTTGCGGAAATCATCGGGGAAGGCTGGACGCAATGGGCGGTCGGTGAGTCGGCAGGTCAAAATTGCTGCTTCACTCGGACGTCCCTCACGACGGAAAAAGGCGCCGGGAATTTTGCCGGCTGCATAGGCCCGCTCTTCCACGTCGACGGTTAATGGGAAAAAGTCAATGCCCGGACGGACATCTTTGGCGGCGTTTGCAGTAGCAAGAACGATGCTGTTACCAATGCTGGCAACAACTGCTCCCTGACTCTGAAGAGCCAGTTTTCCTGTTTCAAACGTCAGGGTCTTGTCGGTTCCCCCAATGGGACCCGACACTCGGATGGCGTCGGCCATGGCGAGCTCCTTTCGCGCAATCTCGGCTCCTTGCCGGATTGCATATGGAGTAGCGGGTCGGCTCCCAGTCGGCTAAGTCGGCACCTCGGTGACGGCCACGGCGACTGACAACCAAACCTTCACTACTCGGTTTGTTTGTTATGTGTATTGCAGTTGGAACTGCGTCTCAGCGACGTAGACCCAACTTGGCAACGATCTCGCGATAACGCTCGACGTTGCGACCTTTGACGTAGTCCAAAAGACGACGCCGACGACCTACCATCATCAACAATCCACGACGACTGTGATGGTCGTGTTTGTGATCCTTGAGATGCTCTGTGAGATGACTAATCCGCTCGGTGAGCAACGCGATCTGAACTTCAGGCGAGCCAGTATCTGACTCGTGAGTGCGATTCGCTGAGATAGTTTCAATTTTGGGAATACCAGCCATAGCTGTCCCTGCCTTCCGTATAAATACGACTCGGAGGTCGCGCCCCATCAGGTGATGGTTCGCATCGTGCCAGAGTCGAAACCCCAACAGACCCCATGAGCCTACGGGCACTGATCAGGGCTTCCACCGAGCAGGTGCGGACTATTGCGTTCGGCCTCGCACCAGCGTGCGGGGCGGGGACTGGATCCGCTGGGGGCAAAAATTGACCATCTCACTGCCAACACCTGGCAAAACTACCGCTACCCTGCCCTTATGTTCACTGGCATTGTTGAGGAGTTGGGCGCAGTTTTGGACTCGCGCCCTGTCACAACCGAATGGGGTTCTGGCGTGCGCTTGCGGATCGCAGCCAACACGGTTTTGCAGGATTCCGCTCTCGGGGCCTCCATCGCGGTGAACGGATGTTGCCTGACTTTGGTGGATCAAGGTGTTGACGGTGATCAAGCCTGGTGGGATACCGATGTCAGCCAAGAGACTCTTGAGCGCACCACCACGGGCAAGTTGAGCGTTGGGGCTCGGGTCAATCTTGAACGACCGATGGCTTTGGGCGATCGACTCGGCGGGCATATGGTGCTCGGTCATGTGGACGGGGTTGGCGAGGTTGTTTCACCGGCACCTGATTTAGTCGTACGTGTCCCCCAAGCAATGATGCGCTACCTCGTCGAAAAAGGGTCGGTCACAGTGGACGGGATTTCCCTCACCGCATTTGATATCACCGAGGACACATTTCGCGTGGCGGTGATTCCTCATACTGCTCAGGTAACAACTCTCGGTTTTCGTCCGAGTGGCTCGCTCGTCAATCTTGAAATGGATGTCCTGGCCAAGCACATTGAACGACTTGTCGAGCCGTATAAAAAATAACGTTACGAGAGTTCGTCAATACGAACTTTTGAATCAAGCGCTGCCGAGCGATAAATGCCGGTGGCCATGAAAGATGTTTCAATCTTGCGACGTTCAGTATAAATCGCGGCGCGAATTTCGTGAATGCGTATTGAATCTGCCGCAGCGGTTGCCGCCATCTCAATGAGATGACAGGCCAAACGGAAATCGCCAGCGTTCGCAAGTTCTTCGGCGCGAACTGCTAACGCATCTGCCCCACCAGCCAGCGTTGCGACTTCAGTTGCCAATGCGACTTCGGTTGCTGGTTTCAAATTCGCCGGATTCCCGTCGTACCAGCCGCCATACAAACGCCACAAGTTACGCACCACAAACTCGGGCTCGTCATAGGTGGGTTTGAGGTATGGCTTATTCGCCAGTTCTTCGGGCAAGCGCACTTGGTGAATGACATCGTCAAGACGTGCACCGCTATTCATTAAAGCGAGGGTCTGTTCGTGTAACGATTCAAGTGCCGATGCGGTATCGGTGAGCACTTGACCGACGCGATCTTTTCCACCGATGGCCATGCCGTGTGCGGGCAACATCAATTCGGGTTGTTTGGCTGCCATGGCGCGTAATGCGACTGCCCACTCCCAAGCGAAGCGTTGCACCTTTTGTGGATTGCCGGCATTGGGGAATTGCCAAATGAATAAGTCACCAACGCACACAGCTTTTGAATCAGGCACCCACGCCCATGTGTGATCATCGGTTTCACCACGGGCGTGATGAAGTTCAAAAGTGCGGCCACCTATATCAAGTGTTGTCTGCGAACGAAACGTGGTATCGGGATAGACAAAGTCACTCGGGAACATCGGGCCAGGCAAACGGAACTGCCGCATGTTGATGTAGCCGTTGTAACCATTCGTCAACTTGTAGCGATCGAAACGATCAATCACGGCTTCGTGGGCGACATAGTTGATGGCTCGATGACCGCGTTCAGTGGCATCGACGTTGAATGCATCAGCACCACCAACGTGGTCGGTATGACCGTGGGTGTAGACAGCGGTGTGCACGGGGTCTTGCGACCATGCACGGAGACTGGCGACGGAACTCTTGGCGGCCATAGCGTGCGAGACGTCGAATAATGTCAGTCCGTCGTCGGTGTTAAAGACAACGACGTTGCTGAATGATTCAATGACGCCGATGCCAGCAGCAACTTCTTCGACTGGGGCTGCATCCATGGTGACCTTTAATCCCCGAGGTGCCGCATCGGTCCCATCAACGATGCGCGCTGAACTTTCGAGCATTGAAGTCATCGCCTCAGCCTATGCGAGCCCAAACGCACGGTCACTTTTTAGTGTGGATAATCGCACGAGTACATGGGTCACGAGCGGCTATATTCAGATTTGTCCATTAAGAGGATCCGAGGGACCCAGCCCGCTGACGATCCGCCAACCACCCGATAGGGAACGGTGGCAACGCTGGAATCAATGGAGGAAACCATGAGTGAAAATCACAACGGTAAAAGTCAAAATCCGAATGGCGAGAACTTAAGGCGTCATTACGCCGCGGCATTTCGCACATTTCAAGATGCCAAGAGTCGAGGGATCCCTGCTTCACAGGTCATCATTTCTTGGGACATCGATGATCTGATGGAATTACCCAAACTGGGTAGCCAAAACGGAGGGCCGTCACCTGAACCGCCAGTCACCTCGCCAAGCGATCAAGAGCCAACGGATTCGTAAGTGAAGAACGAAACTCATCTAGACATTCGGAAAATACCATGCTGAACCAATTGCCCGAATTGCGCGAACTCAAACAAATACATGTGCCGCAGGAATATCAGGGACAACCACCGCAAAGAGTCAAGGATTACCTGACCGGATTTCAAATAGCGTGGGAACTGGCGTTGCGGATGCAACAGGGTCACCCGTTAGAAGATCCGCGTCAATAATTGAGGACGCCCTTGCGAAGGGTGAAAAGTCAACAAGAATGGAGGGGAAATATTATGGAGAAACCCAATGAAGATGACAGTCTCTTAGGGCATTACGACGACGATCCGTTCGCCGAAATACCAACCTTAAATGATGTAACCGATGAGCAGATGCTTGCCATGTATGACGACCCGGAGACTCTCAAGCTGGCCCGTGAGGGCTACGGCGACTATTTTACTGACGAGGAGTTTGAGGTTCATATTGAGAAGCACAAAGAGTGGTTAAGAACCTGTATCGCTATGCGTGAGGAAGAGGACGAGGAAGAGTATGGCTGACAAGAAACCCAAGCGAAGATTGTCGCTTCGTCAGCAGGCACTGATAGCGGAGCAACCGTCGCAGGAACCACGGGACTTGGTGGCCGAGATACGAGCGGCGTTCCAAAAGTACGACAAGGGCGAGCCAATAGTGTTCAAGGCGAATAAGCAGGTGCAGTGGCAGACTGACCCTCGATATCCCACAAAACCCTAATAGAGAACGCTCATCCCAATCGTGCGAAGAACCTTTCCCACACGAAGGAACTCTGTCGTACCCCTCGTATAAGTTGATAGTTACTTCCCACCTAACTAATCGTTCATCATGATTCATCAAACATTCGTTTGGCAACTCATCTGAACCTTGTGAAAAGCCAGGAGGTACAACATGCCAATATCGTCCGACACTCTCGCCACTCATGAGCGCGTTGATGTGATCATCAAACGACTCGCCAATATCAAGCGCACCGAGTCAACGCTGGCCGCCGAGCGTTTTCGTCTGCTCACCGAACTCTCAGAACTGCGACCAATCGACCCCGAAATCACACTGACTCGCGACGCCAAATTGTCACGACGCGAAGCCCGCGACACCGTCAATCGCCACAGCACCATCGCCGTCGCCCCAATATTTGCTGACGCACTAGCCACGGGCGATATCAGCGTGGCACACATTGACGGACTCACACGAGCCTTTAAAATTCTTGGCGACGACAAGACTGCACTCATCGACCGACTCCCCTCACTCATCAATGCCGCATCGCATATGAACGCAGACGATTTTGATCGTCACGCCAAAGATGCAGCGAAGGCCCTCGTATCCGATGGTGGCCTCGGCCGACTCGAACAACAACGCCGCGAGACCCACTTCAAGATGTGGAATGATCTCGATGGCAACTTGCAGGTTCGTGGGCAGTTCGACCCCGAACGCGGTGCCATCTTCCAAAACCTCGTCAGCCAACGCGTTGAGGCCATGTTCCATAGCGGAGACCTCAACATCCGCATCGACGTCGCACCAGGCATTGAACCCAATCACCATCGCAATGCTCTTGCTTTACTTGAACTCATTCGCGGCGCTGGCGCATCGGTCATTACTAGCGATCGTCCAGTGCGGGCCGAACTCGTAGTGCACGTCGACCTTGAAACGTTGCAAAACAGAATCCGTAAGCACGGGATCAACACACACGGCGCACCCGGAGTTTGTCGTACCTCATTTGGCGCCGAGTTGCCGATCGAGACGATGCGCCGTATTGCATGCGACGCCGACATCATTCCTGTCGTACTTGACGGACGATCGGTTCCTCTCGATGTGGGACGGGCAAAACGACTCGCCACCGCTCACCAACGGCGAGCGCTTGAATCCACTCACGAAACGTGTGCGATAGAAGCTTGTCTTGTGCCCTATCACCATTGCTCCATTCACCACATTGAGTACTGGGAGAACGGCGGATCAACAGATCTCAATAACATGATCCCGTTGTGTAGCAAGCACCATCACAAAGCACATGAGGGCGGATGGAAACTCAGTCTCAATCCCGACACCCGAGAACTCACAGTCGATTACCCATGAGTCCAGTGACAAGTACTTCCCTGGCACTTTCATATCTTCTGTTCCACCTAGTCAGTCCCCAGAAATCGGTGGTAAAACTCGGTCATGGCGTGGCACACAAAGTTATTACTCACCACGTTGGCTATCTCCCTTCTGAGCGCATGTGCGTCTGATGCGACTACAACAACAACGCCGGTGACAGCAACGACCGTGGCAACGACAGCAACAATGGCACCGACGACGACGACACAACCAACGCTCACCGCCACCCCAACAACTCTCACCGCTTCGACAACGACACCACCAACAACAAGCGTCTTATTCGACTTCAGTGACCCATCATCAGCAACGGGTTGGTTTAACCAAAATGACACTGTCATGGGAGGCGTGTCCGATAGTGCCAGCACCTGGGTCGATGGACATCTGGTTTTTTCGGGCAACTTGTCCTTGGATAATAACGGCGGATTCACATCCACCTTTGGGCCGATCAATGAACAACTGCCGGCGCTGATGTCTCGGGCCAACGCAATCGTCGTGACAGCACGCGGCGACAGCCAGACCTACCTCATGCAAATCCGCAACAATGACAACACGCGCTACATCCAACGCTTTACCACAGTCGCCGACAGCGAGCAGTCGTACATCTTGCCCATCGCCGATTTCGAGTCCGTTGATTGGCGACTCTCCCCAATCGCCGGAGCCGCCCCGATGGACGTTGCCAATATTGTGCAGATCGGCTTCTACCTTCTGGACAAACAAGTCGGTCCTTTTGAGATTGCGATCTCATCAATAAGCGCTGACTCCCTCTAGCCCACGATCA
>CALGTP010000002.1 GCA_937902105.1 uncultured Actinomycetes bacterium | reverse complement strand
ATTTGGCGGGATTTCCAGAGGGGTAAACAAAAAGTGCCGTATAATACAATGAGGCGCCTTCCACATATGTGTTGTATAACTTATGTGGGTTTGCTGGCTGCGATTTACGCTCAAGATATGTTTGTTGGACATCCTGTCCCTTTCCAACAGTCACATCCGTTGCTCCATGCCGCCAGTTGCTGTGACTTGCTGGGGTCTCCTCGTCCAAAGGGCACTACGTTGGCGAGCTCGCGGCATTCAGTCCCCTGAGGAGTTGCCGATCGAGGCTCGACGGAAGGACTCGGAAGCTCGTGCAGCGTTCGCTGTGTGGCATAGGTCTTCCGTCGTGAGGCCTCAGCTCCAGCCGGTTGGTGAGGCCTGTGTCCTGTGCGGACTCATCACCTCCTCTTGGTGCAAGAGCTGTGAGGTCGCGTGCACCTCCAACCCTGCCTTTGAAGCATCCGCGGTGTGCAGCGTCTGTGACCAGGATGCTCATCTGGTCTGCCACTTGTGCCAGGAGCGAGGCCTTGTCTACCCCGATGTCAATCACGAGCTTTTCGAGATCACCGGGATTGGCAGGCCGGATGGCCAGCGGTGAGGGCAGGCTGGATGGAAGCATGGGGTCCGGCCTACGTGGGCTGGGAGGAGGAAGAGGCGGAGGAAGAAGAACTGGTGGCGGACAGCGCCGTAGAAGAACTGGTGGCCGAGCAGGAGTTCTCGTTTGCTATGGATGCCTCTACTTATGCGCTTGTGACCTGTTTTCTCCTTGGCACGCCAGCCACGGGGATCGCACTGCCGACGCCGCATTTTGCTACGGAGGTGACTGTGCCAGGTATCGAGGACGAGGTCTTGTCAGTTGCCTTGCTTCCAAGGAAAGCACCGGGGTCCCGGGAGGGCAGCCTTGCTGTGCCGCCGCTGGTTCGAGTTCCGATTGGAGTCAGGTGCTACTGCGCGGAACGGGTGCAGGACTTGAAGATAACTGCGACTGCCGTTGTGATGAGTTCTGCTCTCTAAGATGCAGTTGTCCTCGCAGCTGTCGACGACGAGGCTACTCTTGCCAGGGAGACTGCTGCTGCTGCAAAAGGGGTGGGAGCCGCTACGAGCGCAGAGGCCATGATGAGGATGGTGGAGATCCTGTTGGAGCTCAAGCCGATGAAGAACCCTACAGGCTTCGATCAATCGATGGGCTGTCTTGGCTCGGATGCCTTGAGCTCCAGCACAGCTTAGCCTTCGATGAGGAATGCCGGTGCCAGACCTGCTCTCAGGAAAGCAGTCCGCAGGCAGCCTTAGCACTTTTCTTCGCACTTCTCCTCGGCAGCCCCGGACTCTGTGGCGCAGTTAATCTCCCTGATCCGCGAAGCTCAGGCGTCGTTGGGCAAGGTGCCCTTCCGCGCTTACTCGAAGCACCGAGCGAAACTTTCGTCACATCGTCCGACGCACCGGTGGCTCTGGCTGCTTGTAGGTATAGCGAAGGCTCTTTCGAGCGGGAAGCCGGAAGAGGGTTACGCGCGAGCTCTTCTGTTTCTTTCTGCAGGAAAGCAGCTGTCTTTCAACATCGGCTCCACGGTGCGTGCACAGGAACTTTTGTGGGAGGATGTTTGGCCTGCTATGAGGGCAAAGTCCATCGACCGAAGCAGTGCGCAGTTGACTACTATCGTCGACCACCGTTGGGCGGAGATAGCACTAGGTTGGTTGACAGGTTGCTTGTCCTGGGAGAAGAGGAAAGCCGAGAGTGCTCCGAAGCGCGCTGCGGGAGTCGCTGGGCATGCTGGTGGAGATTGAGACGCGGAGCTTCCACCTTACCGTCGGAGGCAACGGGGCAAAGGAGCCCCGGCGAAAGCTTTGCTTGCTTGAGCTTTCAGCTGCTCTGCGCTTTGTGCCGCGACCTCCCTACACATTGGCCGGCACTACCTTGCGCGCAGTGGCTTGGCTCTATCTCTGGCTTTTGCGGAGAGGGATGGACCAAGGAGGAACGCTGGCAGCAGCTCTGGAATACAGAATCATTCATCAAGGATGGACCTGAGCTTGCTGGCATTTTGCACAGACTTAGCCACACCTGCACGTCGCGCTTGGCGTCGTTTTTACGCAGTGTGAAGGCTGAATTCAAAACCTATAACCGCAAACACGCTGCGCACATGCCATCCGACAAAACCCTTGTTGGATCCCCGACTTGGCCCATGCCAGTCCCATTTCCGCTTGCCTACGTTGGTCGAGGTGATTCGTCAGCCTACCAAAACCAAGTTCTTGGTTTTTGTCTTGTCGTTGATTGGTGGGCTGAGGGAAAACCTCCCAAAGTAAGCAATGCTGCTCACCTGCACACACCGCTCACTACAGAGCAGAGTGCACAGCTCAACAACATCATAGGGGCTGTGAGTGAATGGAACCTGGTGTGTGTGCCTTCTGTCGAAGGGCTTGTTCGGCTTGCCGACAAGTTTAACAATTCTAAAACTATATTACATCGGCTGAAAGGCCTGTCCAAGCAAATTCGGGCAGACTTAGAGCCGTACTCCAAACATTCTCCTGAGAAAACCCATAGTGACCGTGTCTCCGTTTTCGGGGATCCTAGGACTGTCAAAGTTGGTAGTTTGGCTAGTGCGGTTGATATCTCTAGGCCTATCGTTACTTCTCGCCTTAAGATCGCCGCTGTCCCTACTTTTGATGGGTCCAAGGTTTTACACGATTTTCATAAAGAGGTCTTCTTAGACCCTAGGGCTGCCATAAAGCCGAAACCCTGGCCTGCTCCAGTTAAAGTTGCTGTCAATGCTTCTGATTCTGAGTGCGTAGGATTGTTGGGGAAACTTGATGATTCTAGTAGGTCGTTGTTTGTGCCCGAAGGTTACCCTAGGCTCCCTAATATCACTGAGAGGAATGGCTGGTTTGCTGTGTTCAAAGACTCCAGCAGCGACCGCTTGATCCTCGATGCGCGACCCAGCAATCGAGCTGAGGTAGGTCTGTGCTACTGTGTGCGCTTGCGGGGGTATCCTGCCTCTCTCACTGAAGTCACGCTAGAATCAAACCAGGTACTGATGCAGTATGCTGAAGAGGCCATCGATTATTATAGCTGGTGGTTTGTTAGCAAGGAGCGTTCCCTTTTCAAACCTGTCGGAGCTAGGGACGTTCGTCATATGAAATCGTGCCCTGGTGTACCTGATCATGTTGATTTGATTCCCTGCCCTGCGACCCTAGGTGATGGAAACCTTCAAGCTGTCAAACTTGGGCAGTTTGGCCTTTTGCATGTTGCTGTTAATAATGGTTCCATTGATGATGACTGCCTAATAGCTAGAGAGAAGCTGCCCAGTAGGTCTGAGTACAGAGCAGGTGTCATCATAGATGACTTTGCTGCCTCTGAGAAAGAAGAGTGCACGTTTTTACCAGATGGCAGCCGAGTTCCTTTTGCTTCTGCCCCTCCATGTGCTGCTGCCCCTGCTGCGCTTGAGCGTTTGAAGGAAGGATACGCTCAGCACTTGCTGGCTCACCATGAGTCAAAAGAGGTAAGTAGGCAACCACAGGATGTTATTTGTGGTTCGGAGACTGATGGTATAGCCGGGACCCATAGTGCGCCCTTTAAGAGAATTCTCACGTTGGCTAGTCTTACTGTTGCTGATGTTGACATTGGCTTGGTGCTGGTTTCTCTGTTTGGTGGTCTTGTTGGTTCATGGAGCGCTGTCATATTGCGTAACCGTAGGTTCCTCTGTCTCATTGATTTGTGTTATGATGTCATTGGTCGGTTCAGCAGTTCTGACGTTGTGGAGTTGTCCCTTCGCGTGAAACATGAACGTACCACGATTGCCATGCTAGCGCCTTTCATCTTTACTGACATGCGACCGGTTGTCAGTACAGAGCTGTTTACGGTTCATGCCAGTAGCAACAAAACTGCTGTGTGCAGCACTTTGATCCCATATGAAGCCGCCAGTGAGCTTGCACGTTTCACGCTGAGAAAAAGCCGCTGGTGCCGACTCCTGACACCTGTTCAGAGGCCTCTCATATGGTCGGGCTCACAAGTCTCCTTAGCATGTACGGCTAAAGGTAGGAGTGCTAGTCCTTTTCTCAATGAACAGTTGTCAACAATGCTACCAACTGAAATCAGTGGTCGTTTGCATTCCAAGGGTTCCTGGTTTCCCTCAAACATCAATCCGTGCGATGACCCAACGTGGGACTCCCCGCTCAGGCTGTCTGCTTGCTGCAGTCCGGGCTGGTATCAGGGTCTCTGCGAGGTTCCTTTATACCTTGCAGAGTTAGATGCTTTTGTCAAACACATGTATGACTTTAGTGATATCCCCCAGCTTTCCGCACTCATTACTTTAAATAAAACGCAAAGTGACGTAACCGCCGATGGCGGTATCGGTGGTACTGCTGCCTCCAAAGGTGCTCCCTCCTGCCGTTCCATTATGGGTCTGGTAGCAGTTGATGAGCATGCTTTGGAAGCAACAGTTCCGTCGCTACCTCTGCCGGGAAGGAGGTCAAGACGTTCCAACATCAATCCGTGCGATGACCCAACGCGGGACTCCCCGCTCAGGCTGTCTGCTTGCAGCAGTCCGAGCTGGTATCAGGGTCTCTGCGAGGTTCCTTTAAACTTTGCAGAGTTAGATGCTTTTGTCAAACACATGTATGACTTTAGTGATATCCCCCAGCTTTCCGCACTCATTATTTTAAAAAGAACGCAATGTGACGTAACCACCGATGGTGGTATCGGTGTTACTGCTGCCTCCAGATGTGCTCCCTCCTGCCGTTCCATTATGGGTCCGGTAGCAGTTGATGATCATGTTTTGGAAGCAACAGTTCCGTCGCTACCCCTGCCGGGAAGGAGGTCAAGACGTTCCAAGCGAAAATCCAAGCGGGCTTTTGACCATGCTCCGATCTCAGCTTCCTTTGCCAGCAGAGCTTTCGGTCATTTGCTGGATTACAATCCTGCTCCGAGCTGGCTGTGGTGTCTGAGATGTCAACGAGGTTTTGCCGGGCTTTTGCATAGGAGTTCGTCATGGTCTTTAACTTTTTGTTTGGGTTCTTGGCTTGTTGATTACTGTAGTTTTGGTGCCCCATGGAGGAAAGGAGCTCGGTTTCTACACAACTGCAGTTCCCTCAACCAAAGAACTCTTTGCTTCAGAGAGCATGAGCATGTTGTCTTGCGAGGCGTAGGCCCTGCGGAGTTGATGTGGACTTCCATTTCAGAGCCATATCCGTATGGCCTAGCTGATGCCCTCGCAGACGCATGCAGTTTCAGTGTTGGGTATTCCAAGCCGCCTATTAACTACAGTATTGACAAGTGTGCTGCACATGCGTGCCAGCATTGCTCCAAGCTCAGAGAGT
>CALGTP010000001.1 GCA_937902105.1 uncultured Actinomycetes bacterium | reverse complement strand
ACTTGACTTCGTATATACATCGACCATGATTTGGTCGGGAGTGGGGTAGGGGCTGTCATCAGCGAACTGAATGGCTGTTTCAATGTCTTGTCGAAGTTCTGCCCAAATTTCATCAACTTTGTCGCGTGTGGCGACACCATTTTCAATCATTCGATCCTCGAAAGTGAAAATTGGATCCCGCTGTTTCCACGTCGCCACCTCTTCATCGGGGCGATACTTGAGACCCAGGTTTTGGATTCCGTGGTGATTGTAAAAACGGTATGTTTTGGCTTCAATCAGCGACGGTCCGCCTCCCTGACGGGCGCGCTCAACAGCCTCAACAGCGGCTTCATGGACAGCGATGACATCCATGCCGTCCACGATGACTCCTGGCATGCCGTATCCAGCAGCGCGATCCACGATGTCAGTAATAGCCATTGTCTTGTGGCGTGGAGTGAATTCGCCATACTCATTATTTTCGCAGGCGAAGACAATGGGTAGATGTAAAGCGCAGGCCATATTGGCTGCTTCATGAAAGGCTCCGATATTGGTTGAACCATCGCCGAAGAATGCAACTGCAACTTGTCCGCGTCCGCGATAGCGATTAGCGAAGGCCGCTCCAACAGCGATCGGGGAGCCAGCACCAACAATGCCGTTGGCGCCGAGCATGCCCAGCGACGTGTCGCTGATATGCATTGACCCGCCCTTGCCTTTGCAGTAACCAGTGGCCTTACCCATCAATTCGGCCATCATCCGGTTGAAGTCACCGCCCTTAGCAACGAGGTGACCATGTCCGCGATGAGTTGACGTGATGTGGTCATCATCATTGAGCGCTCCGCAGACCCCAGAGGCAACGGCCTCCTCACCCACATACAGATGGAGGAATCCGGGGAGTCGATTGGCTTCGGCGAGACGACCAGCGGCCTCTTCGAAAAGTCGAATGCGCACCATGCGCCGATGTAGATCAAATTGCTTGGTCGTTGAAATTTCCATATGTTCCTAATACTTTCTTAGTGATCAAGGCCGCGCGCCCACCGCAGTGAGCGACGCAACAATTCGTAATACGCAGGTTGGCCCCATGAGCATCTTTCAACGCGTGGGTAGTAATCAAGTACGGGTGCCATGTCGTAATGTCCTCGGCAATGTCCAAGGGTGTTATACAGAATGGAACCTTCACCTAAATTGCGAAGATACATAATCAAATGTGTCGGGTCGCACTCATTCCAATCGTGTTCGGCGAATCCAGTCGCTTCACCTTGCCATGTGGTGTGCAGCAAAGGTTGAAGTGCGGAACGGTCGGCGTAATCGCAGAGATACAACTCGTCGTCGGTGTCAAAAGTTTCAATACCTGAGACAAGCCAATGCGATGGGTCGCTGATCTGAACTGGGTACGGCTGAATCGGGGGATGAGCAACGAATTGGCTCCCCAAGGTGTCGGCCCAGAGTGGGAATACTCGTGGGGCCTCGACTCCGTTCGGTCCGCCGAGTGTGAGCGCCGCATTCGTGCCATGTAGCGCCACCCAACGTCCACCATTTTCAACCCATTGACGTACTTCTTGCTGAGCACGTTCACTGGGTCGTACATCGCAGGTATATGAGACGAGGATCGACGATGCAGTGATTCCTGCGGTGTCCTCATAATCGGGTTGTACGCGCACCCGAAACTCGTCATGTTCGCCAAGCAAGTCAAGTAACTCGCGACGAGCAAAGTCAATGTCGTGATATTTGCCGCCAGCGACGAGAGTGACGTCGATACGACGGCCCGGTGTGCCGCTGCTCATGGCTAGTGGCTCAGAAGTCGATGCGCTTTAAGAAGCCACCATCAACAGTGACATTGACGCCACTGATGTGTCGGGCTGCTGGACTTGCGAGAAAGGCGACGGTCTTAGCGACATCAATGGGCTCACCCAACTGTCCATGTGGGTGACCCTTCTGGGTGGCCTCAAAGAAAGGTGGCATTGCATTTTTGATCATGTCCCAGTCGCCACCTTGAACCATGATTGGTCCAGGTGAGACAACATTGCAACGAATGCCTTGGGCGCCAAGAACTTGGGCCTGACCTAACGTCCAGTTGACGACAGCTGACTTCATTGCGCTGTAGCTACCTGAACCACTTGCAAAGTGTTCGCTCGTTGCAGTGGTACCGATGCTGATGATCGAGCCACCACCGTTAGCGAGTGCTTCTTTAGCGGCATCAACACCGTGAACTAAGGCCATCAAATCGATATTGAAGTTATTGATCCACTGCTCAAGTTTGCGGGCAGGCTTTCCGGACGTGTTATGTACGTAGATGTCAATGCCGCCGAGCTGCTCTGACGATGATGCCACCCAAGCGCGAAGGGCTTCTGGATCGCCAACATCCACTGATGCGCCGACGACTTTTCCAAGTTTTGACATTTCGGCAACTGCTGTGGCCACTTCTTCAGCGTTGCGGGCGCAAATCGCGACCGATGCCCCTTCAGCGAGCAATGTTTCAGCAATGGCACGGCCAAGGCCTTTAGTTGAGCCCGTGATGAGCGCCTTTTTTCCTGCGAGTCCTAGATCCATGATGTTCCCCCATAGTTGTGAGTTGTGTGTTTGAGTATTACTGAATAAACCGCATTTAGTTGTCTAGCGACGGGTGTCTTTCCATGCGGAGTCCTTATCGACTCGGGGCTCACCAGGTAAGCCGAGCACGCGTTCGCCAATGATATTGCGTTGAGTTTCATCGGATCCACCAGCAATGCGGTATCCAGGGGCGCCGAGGATATGTTCGCCCCAAGCAAAAGTGCCCCATTCGCCACTGTCAGCGATCAGAGTTGCACCGAGAATTTTGGAAATGACGTCGGAGATATAGGTCATCCCTTCCGTCCACATCAATTTGCCGAGTGAGCCTTCGGGACCAGCCGGTGCTCCAGCACGGCGCAAATCGGAGGCTCGACGATTCACGAAACCTTCAATTCGGAAGTGGCTATAAGCCTTAGCCAACTCTTGGCGGATAATCGGATCACTTGTGACACCCATTGCCCGCGCTGTGGCGAGGATTTGTCGCCACGAGCCGCCAACACGCGAACCGCCTCCACCGCCGTCACCCGAATGATCGCGTTCAAAGCCCAAAGTCGTGAGCGCCACCTTCCAGCCTTCGCCAACCGGTCCGAGGCGCATCGAGTCAGGTATCCGAACATCGTTGAAGAAAACCTCGTTAAACGATGAACCACCACTCATCTGCTTGATCGGGCGAATCTCAATACCTGGAAGATTCATCGGAATGATGAATGCGGTCATACCTTTGTGCTTGACAACATCCACATCACTGCGTGCGATGAGTTCACCCCACTCGGAGAATTGTGCTCCCGAGGACCAAACCTTCTGACCATTGAGGACCCACTCGTCGCCGTCTCGATCGGCGCGACAAGCCAATGAGGCGAGGTCGCTGCCGGCGCCAGGCTCAGAAAAAAGTTGGCAGGCTAGTTCTTTGGTCGCCAGGAAGCGTCCGACAAAATCATCTTTTTGCTGTTGCGTGCCGAAGACATTAATTGTTGGAGCGATCAGTCCGACTGTCACGCTGTGAGTTTCGTGGCCAGTGGGTGTCACGAAAAGGCTTTCAAGTTTTGCAAAGGCACGGCTGTACTCACGAGTCAATCCGAGACCGCCATATTCAACGGGCTGGGTGATGGCGTGATATCCGTGTTCGGCTTTAGCTTGAGTCCACTGTTTTGCTTTATTGAGAAGAGCTTGCTCGTCAGCGAAACTCAAGGAGTGGAAGACGGAAACTGAGAACTCTCCTTCTCCCCAGACCATTTCTTTCTCCTCATTGCCACCAGTGCGGTACTCGGCGTTGGCTTCAAGCCAGGCGCGCGCAGTTTGGGAAAATTCTTCAACGGAAGGAAGCACAGATTCGTTGGTCGCCGAAGCGGATGAAACCGAGGGATTGGACACATTCCTACCGTAATTGACCGAACGATCATTATCAGAACCGAGGAGCGATTCTCTGAGCAAAATAGGTGCGGTGTGCTCGCTGGGAGATTTCGCTGGGCTTTCGGTCAAGATGGGGGCATGGTGGTGGAGAAAAATAGCAACAATCAGCGTCGTTTGGGTCGTCCGCCGGCCACAAGTTCGGTCGAAACCGAGCGAAAAGTTTTACTCGTGGCGCGAGAAATCTTTGCAATTCGTGGCTTCGAAGCCGCAACAAATCGCAATATCGCCGAGGCTGCCGGCATTACTTCTGGGGCGCTATATCACTATTTCGGATCAAAGATTGCCCTATATATGGCAGTTCATGAGGACGTCCAGTCGCGGGTTTATGCCAAATTTAATGAGGCCGTTGAAGGTCACGAAACCTTCTTGGCTAAGTTCGAAGCCATCTTGGACGCCGCTCACGAGATGAACGTTGAAGATGCCTCGGTGGCGCGTTTCGTAGGAGCGGTACGAGTTGACGCCGGCCGTCACCCAGAGATGGCTGCGGCAGTGCAGCCCCACGCCCTGCAACGACAAGCGTTTTTCACCGAACTCATCGACATTGGAATCGCTAATGGGGAGATTGCTCCCAAAAACCGCCTGATGACGCAGGCTTTTATCCTCGCAGTGTTGATCGGATTAACTGACGCCTCCTCGGATGACCACAACCTACAGAGGCGTGCCATTGCAGGAATCAAGAGCGCACTGCGCGGCACTTTCTTGGAAGACCCTGAGAAATAGAGAAATTCCTGGCAGGTTTTGAATGTCCTGCTTCACTTTCTGATGAGGACTCACCCTGCCACGGAGTGTTCGACTATAGGAATCGGTCGCTTGGTTGATTATGGTGAAGATGTCAAAGAAAAGAGGACGACATGGGAACACTTGATGGAAAAGTTGCCTGCGTAACGGGCGGAACTCGAGGAATTGGGCTGGCGGTTGCTCGTGCCTTTCTGGCTGAGGGCGCACAGGTTGTCATCAACGGTCGTGATCCAGTGAAGGGTCAAAAGTCAATTGACGATTTGAATGCTGGAGGCAGGGCTCACTTCATCGCTGGGGATGTGACTCAACGCGCGGACTGTGAAGCGATTGTCAATGGCACCGTGGAGAAGTTCGGTCGTATTGACATCTTGGTGCCAAATGCTGGCGGTGGCGGTGACCCAGGCCCAGTGGTGGATATGACCGATGAAGCCATGGAAGTTCCGATGGTCTGGAACTTTTGGCACACGTTTTGGACGATGCGAGCTGCTTTGAGGCACATGATCCCTCAAGGTTCAGGACGAATCATGGCTATGAGTTCAGTCGAAGGAAAAATGGGTAAGCCCATGGTTTCTGGATACGTGGCTTCGAAGCACGCTATTAACGGACTCGTCAAGTCGACTGCCCAAGAGGTGGGCACGATGGGAATCACCGTTAATGCACTCTGTCCTGGAGCTATTGAAACTGATGTGATGATGGCTCAGGGACCAGGTGCGGCTGAAGCCATGGGTCTGACATACGAAGGCTTATTGGATTTGTTCGCTCAAGAGTCGGCGATTAAGCGCATCAACGAGTGCGAAGACGTCGCTCTCGTGGCGGTCTTATTGGCCTCCGACGCAGGTGCAGGGATCACCGGATCAATGATCTCTATCGACGGTGGAACTTCGCCGTACTGAAATTTTGTTCACTAAAAACCTTCGACATAGATAGATATGAGGACTGACATGGGAAAACTTGACGGAAAAATAGCTTGCATTACTGGTGGCACGCGAAGCATCGGGCGCGCTATGGCAGATGCCTTCTTGGCCGAGGGAGCGACAGTCGTCGTCAACGGACGCGATGCCGCCAAGGGTCAAATCTGTTTAGACGAGATGAATGCTGGTGCACGTGCCGCATTCTTCGCTGGCGATTCCTCAAAGCAATCAGTCGTTGAAGGATTGATTGATTTCACTATTGA